>JAXEJY010000053.1:0-2803 GCA_034101315.1 Pyramidobacter sp. | reverse complement strand
AGGCGCACGGATTGGCAGCGAGAACAAGAAGAACGCGGCTTGGATACGTCACGCTTCCAGCCGCCCTGTTGATGGTGATAAAGCCGTCCTCAAGAGGCTGCCGCAGAGCTTCTGTCAAGTCGCGGCGAAACTCTGTGAACTCGTCAAGAAACAGCACGCCTCTGTGCGCAAAGCTCACTTCGCCAGGGCGCATTTCATTCCCCCCTCCGCAGATGGAGACAGCGCTTGCCGTGTGATGTACCTGCCTGAAAGGACGCTGGCGATCTGACGGCAAAGGCAGTCCGACGGCGCTTTTGATCAAAAGCGTTTCTAAAAACTCAGCGTCTGAAAGCGGCGGAAGAATTCCCCGAAGCGCGCGCGCCATCATTGTCTTGCCGCTGCCTGGAGATCCGACAAGCAGGATATTGTGATGCCCGGCGGCGCAAATCTCTAAAGCCCGCCGTGCAGCCGCCTGCCCTTTGACGTCAGCGAAATCAGGATCAGCCGCGCCGATAATGTCCGGCGGATTCACGCGATCCACGCGCGGCAAGGGTTTTTCCTGGCGCAGATACAGGAGCATATCAAGAAGCGTCTCAACACTGTACGCCTCAACTCCCTCCACAAGGGCAACTTCTGAGGCGTTGCCAGCCGGACAGAACAGCGGCAATCCCAGAGAACGCGCGAGGATTGCCGCCGGCACGGCGCCGCGCACGGCTCGCACGCGTCCGTCAAGAGCCAGCTCCCCCATGTACAGCGCCGGACGGTCTGGAGCGCAGTAGTTCTTTTCGCGCGCCAGCGCAACAGCGATCGGCAAATCCAAAAGACTTCCCTCTTTTGGAAGGTCTGCCGGCGCAAGATTGACGGCGATTCTCCCGTAAATGCTGATGTCGAGACCGCGCAGAGCGGCACGCACGCGTTCGCGAGACTCGCGGACTGCCGTATCAGGCAGTCCGACGACAGAAAACGAGAACATGCCCGACGTAATTTCAGCTTCTATTTCAACAGGAAGAGCCTCGACGCCTCGCAGAGTGATTCCCTGAATTTCAGCTGCCATCTCTCCTGCCTCCATCCATTTCAAGATACTTCAGCCAGTTAAGACTCCATCTGCCGTCAGAGACGTCTACGGCGACAAAGTCAATTCTCCAGTCTCCCGTCCACGCCTTTTCCGCGACGTACATTTCAGCGCCGCGCGCAAGTGCGCGCCATTTCTGAGGTCCAAGCGTTTCAATGGCTGACATAATATGACCGCCTCGGCGGCAGCGGACTTCGACAATAACGAGCTCGCGAGCGTCTCTGCACACCAGATCAAGCTCGTAATACCTGCCGCGAACGTTGCGGGCAAGAATTTTCAGCCCTTGGCTGCGCAGAAACTCCGCTGCGGTATCCTCTGCCCATGCGCCTACAGCCCGGCTGTCTTTAAGACAAAAAAGAGCCCGCTCCCTCGATGACAGGACGCCGCCAGAGACGTCCCCCACTGAAGGTGCGGGCTTTAAAAACGCTTTATGCTTTTCTTTTAAGGGAACGAGCAGTTTCTCCATCGGCGTTCACTCCTGATGTCGTCATCAATCCATTATCCCCAGGAAAAGCTTTTTCTGTGTATCGGCGTGGGGCCGAACTGAGCGATCGCCTTTCTGTGCGCCGCCGTTCCATACCCTTTGTGCTTGGCAAAACCGTATTCAGGCCAAATTCTATCGTACGCCGTCATCACGCGGTCTCGAAGGACTTTTGCAATGACTGAAGCCGCTGAGATCTCAGGATAGATGTCGTCTCCTCCGACGACCGCCTCCTGATACGCTGCCACTCCGGGAATTTCCTTGTTGCCGTCCACGACGATGCCGTCATAGACTCCCGGAAAACGCTCCACGGAGCGGCGCATCGCCCAAAGTGTTGCCTGGAGTATGTTGTCGCGGTCAATCTGCTCGCTTTGAGCAGACGCGGCGCTCCACGCCACATTCAGCTCGAGCATTCGCGAGAAAATCCGTTCGCGCTTCAGCGCAGTCAGCTTTTTGGAGTCACGCAGCCCCATCTGAACCAGTTCATCCCTCTGAAAATCTGTCAGCGCGGCAGCCGCAGCGACGACAGGACCGGCAAGCGGGCCGCGTCCTGCTTCATCAACCCCGAGGAGAATCACTCGTCCTCACCTTCTGCCTCGTCATCGGCGCCGAGCAGATTCATCACGCGAGATGAAGGCGTCTCCAAGGAGAATTTTCCAAACTTTCCTGTCGCAAAAGATTCCAGAAAACGCCTTCCCGCTAAAGTGTAATCGACAGCGCCGCCGCTCACAAGGCAGCCGAGGCGTCTTCCGACGGCTTCAAGAAGGACGACGGAATCACCGTCACCAGCGGGGATTCCCCACTTTTTCTCGACAATCCCCCACATGCCGTTTTGACGAAGGAAATCTGTCAGCGAACAGGCAACCGTGTCATAGCCGCCGATTACATCGGCTTTTGAGCAGCCAAGCCACGCTAAAGCGCGCTGCGCCGCGGCTCCGGAATGAGGATCGAGAATTCCGGGGGAGTCGACGACGAGAAAATCGCCTCCGCGATACCACGAAACGCCGCGCGTAACGCCCGGAATCCCGCCGACAACGGCAGATTTTTTCCCGATGAGAAGATTCAAGAGCGCCGATTTGCCGACATTGGGAATGCCGACAACGGCGACGCGAAGTTCGCGGTGAGCCGGTTTATGACGGGCAAAAGCCTGCTTTAACGATGAAATTTGGCGTGAGAGGAGGTCAAACGCCCAAGCCTCGCGATGTTTGTTGTTTCTGTAGTAGTCCAGCCACCGGCCGGTCTCCGCGTCGCCCGCAAGATCGCGTTTTGTC
>JAXEJY010000052.1:0-5228 GCA_034101315.1 Pyramidobacter sp. | reverse complement strand
TGAGCTTTGCTCTTCAGCTTGAGTCAGCTCTGTACGTGCACCGGCACAGCACAGAGCTGAAAGCAGGTCTGATGAATGTTCCTCAGGAAATTGACGAACGCGTGATGAAAGTGAAACTGGCTTCCATGGGGCTTTCGCTTGAAAAAATGACTGAGGAGCAGAGAGCATATATGAACGACTGGCGCGAGGATTAAGCTGTGTCAGTTCTTTTCCGAAATGTCTATATTCTTGACGGAGAGATGGAATGCGCTCGTTCTGCAGACGTGCTGACAGACGGCGAGGTTATTTCAAAAATTGCTGATCGCGGGACGCTGTGCGCGCAAGACGCAGAAGTCGTCGACGGAAAAGGCGAGCTTCTGCTGATTCCAGGGTTTTTCAACGCTCATTGCCATGCTGCGATGACGCTTCTGCGCGGTCTTGGTGAAGACTGCCCTCTAATGGACTGGCTTGAGAAAAAAGTGTGGCCATTGGAGGCGAAGCTCACTCCGTCTCAGATATACGCCGGAACGCTTCATGCTGTGTGCGAGATGGCAAAAAACGGCGTGACAGGCTTTTCTGACATGTATTATCACATGAAAGAAGTTGCGCGCGCCGTAAATGACACAGGAGTGAGAGGCGCAATTGCCGTCGGAGTGGTGAGCAGAAACCCCGAACTTCTGAAAAAAAGTCTGTACAGAGATTACAGCGACGTCAAAGGACCGCGCATTGTCAACAATTTAGATCCTCATGCGCCGTATACGGTCAGCTTTGACGGCATGTGTGAAATTGCTGAACATGCGCGCCGTATGGATATGCCGTTTCAGTTCCATTTTCTGGAAGCGGAATGGGAACGTGACTACATATTGAAGACGTTCGGCATGACGCCGATTCAGTACCTCGAAAAAACAGGTCTTTCGAAGCTCCGCCGTCTTGTTCTTGCGCACGGTGTGTGGCTGAACAAAGAAGAAGTTGAGTATCTTGCCAGCATTGGAGCGGCTGTTGTGCATTGCCCTTCGTCGAACACAAAGCTGGGGAGCGGCATAGCGCCGCTGCGCGATATGTATGCGGCCAATCTCAGCGTGGCGCTTGGAACTGACGGAGCTGCCAGCAACAACCGCTTGGACGTGTGGGAAGAAATGCGTCTTGCGGCACTCCTTCATAAAGGCGCGGCAAAAGATCCGACAGCAGTGGCGGCCCGTCAGATTTTCCGCAGCTCTACTTTTGAAGGCGCGCGAGCTTTTGGTTTTGAAAAGACGGGATTGATTCGGGAACAGTGGAATGCCGATCTTGCTGTCGTCGACCTCAGTTCACTCCATTACCTTGGGGCGGATGAAGAAAACATGGCGGGGTATGTCGTTTATGCGGGCAGCAGTTCAGATGTTCTGCACGTCATGTGCGCAGGGCAGTGGCTTGTAAAGTCGCGCGTTTTTCTTCCGCGTCCTGAAGAGGATATTCGCTCTTTGAGCGCGGCGGCGCGCTTGGAGCTGAGAGCTTAAAAAATACGTTTTTCATGCAAATTTAGAACTTTTATATGGAGGTGGCGTGCGTGCAGTATCGCAGTGGGAAAGAAATTCGAGAACTGTTTATTAAATTTTGGGAGTCGAAAGGAAGCCACCACTACAAGAGTTTTTCTCTTGTTCCTGATGATCCGTCTCTGCTGTTCACAATTGCAGGAATGGTTCCTTTTAAAAAATACTATCTTGGACTTGAAGAGCCTGAGCATCCGATGGCAGTTACGTCGCAGAAGTGCGTGCGCACCAACGACATTGACAACGTCGGACGGACAGCGCGTCACCACACGTTCTTTGAAATGCTGGGCAACTTCACGTGGGGCGGTTATTTCAAGCGCGAGTCTCTGACGTGGGGATGGGAATTCCTTACCGATGTCCTCGGACTTGACGGGAGCCGCATGTATGCGTCGATTTACAACGACGATGAAGAAGCTTTTAACGTCTGGACAAAAGAAATCGGTCTGCCTGAAAGTCACATTGTGCGCAACGGAGAAGACGAGAACTTCTGGTACATGGGACCTCAGGGACCCTGCGGTCCGGACTCAGAGATTATGTACGACCAGGGCGCGGAGTACGCCTGCGGCCCGGATTGCCACCCTGGATGCGACTGCGACCGTTACCTTGAAATATGGAATCACGTTTTTACGCAGTTTGACCGGCAGGCTGACGGCAGCTATCTCCCTCTGCCCAGAAAAAACATCGACACCGGCATGGGACTTGAGCGCCTGACGTCGCTCATTCAGGGAGTGAGAAACGACTTTGAAACAGACTTGTTCATGCCACTGATGAATAAAGCCGGTCAGATTGCCGGCGTGAAGTACGGCGACGACCCCAAGAGCGATTTGGCGCTGAAAGTCATCTCTGACCATGTCCGCTCTGTGTGCTTTATGATCGCAGACGGCATCCTTCCGGCGAACGACGGACAGGGCTATGTTCTCCGCCGCCTTCTTCGCCGTGCGGCGCGGTACGGGCGTCTCATCGGAATTACCAAGCCCTTCATCGGCGACATTATCCCCACGGTTATCTCTGAAATGGGAGATCCGTACACTGAGCTGATTGAAAACCGCCTGACGATTGAGAAAATCGTTGAGCTTGAGGAAAACGGATTCGGCAGGACCATCCAGCAGGGAAATGAGCTGCTTCAGGTTGAAATCCAGTCTGCGCTTCGCTCTGAAGCGAAAGTTCTTGACGGCGCGCTTGCGTTCCAGCTCTACGACACGTATGGCTTCCCGCTCGAACTGACTCAGGAAATCTGTCATGAAAAAGGCGTTTCTGTCGATGAAGAGGAGTTTAAGAGACAGATGACGCTTCAGCGCGAGCGCGCGCGCAGCGCCAGCAAGCAGACGAATGTCGTCATTAAAGGTAACGTCTACAACGAGCTGTTCAACGAATACGGCGCCACGCCGTTTGTCGGCTATGAGCAGGATAAATGCACGGCAAAGGTTGCCGCAATCGTTCGCGACGGAGCACAGACGGAGTGCCTGAACGAAGGCGAAGAAGGTTCTGTCCTGCTTGACCGTTCCCCGTTCTACGCGGAGCGCGGCGGACAGGTTGGCGACACAGGGATTCTGAAGAGTGCCGACGTTGTCGCTCTTGTAAAGGACTGCGTCCACCCGTTCAGTGAGCTTTCAATGCAGAACGTTACGGTGACGCGCGGAACGCTCTCTGTCGGTCAGGAAGTAGAAGCCTCTGTTGACCTTGAGCGTCATCTCGCCGTGGCTCGAAATCACAGTGCCACGCATATTCTCCACGCGGCGCTGATTCGCGTGCTCGGCGGACACGTTCGTCAGAACGGTTCTCTCGTATCCGACAGATTTTTACGCTTTGACTATACGCATTTTGAGGCGCTGAGCCGCGAACAGATTGAAGAAATCGAGTTGCTCGTCAACTCGGCAATCCTTTCAGATCTTCCCGTCACGACTGTGGAAACCGACCTTGAGACCGCTAAGGCGGGCGGAGCAAAAGCCCTTTTTGAAGAGAAGTACGGCGACCGCGTCCGCGTCGTCTCGATGGGCGACTTCTCCAGCGAGCTGTGCGGCGGAACGCACGTCCGTTCAACGGGCGTCATCGGCAGCATGAAAATCGTCTCAGAAGAGAGTATTGGCTCGGGCATCAGACGCATCACTGCTGTTACAGGACTGAACTCCTTTAAGCTTCTCCAGACGTTAAGCCAGACGGTTGCCGATCTTTCGGCGCGGCTCTGCGTCAAACCGGCGCGCTTCATTGAAAAGATTGAGAGCATGGATAAGGAAATTAAAGATCTGAAGCGTCAGATCACAGAGATGTCGCGCTCTAACTTGTCCGGCAAAATTGATGAGTTCATCGCTAAATGTCCCGTTGCCGGCGGCTTGGTCAACCTTTATGTCGGCAGAGTTGACGGACAGGAGCTCGATCTTCTTCGCGAGTCAGGAGATAAAATCAAGGACAAAGACCCGAAGGCAGTTTTCCTTGTGCTCTCTAAAGCTGATGAGAATAAAGTACAGGTCCTCTGCATGCTCGGCGACGAGGCGCTGAAGCAGAAACTTCATGCAGGGCGAATCGTCAAAGAAGTCGCTGCGATTGTCGGAGGCAGCGGCGGCGGGCGTCCGAACATGGCGCAGGCTGGCGGCAAAGACCCTGCCAAGATCGATGAAGCTGTGAGAGCGGCTGAATCTATAGTGACTCAGTTTATCGGCGCATAATGCCTCTGCGGATTATTTGTCTCGACATCGGAACAGTTCGAATCGGCGTAGCCGTCAGCGACCCCCTGGGCATGTTTGCTCAGGGGATTGCTGTATGGAAAGCATCAGATTCATGGATGGACGAGCTTGAAAAATGTTTTGAGCGCTACAACACAGGTTGTCTGCTCGTGGGGCTTCCGCTCCGCGAAGACGGGAGCACTGGCCCGTCTGCTGTGCACGTGCAGGAGGTTGTTCAGACAATCAAGGAGCGTTTCCCCTCGGTGACCGTTAAATTCTGGGATGAGCGCTACAGCACGCGGACGGCAACAGGTTTTTTGCTTGAGGGCGACGTTTCGCGAAAGAAAAGAAAACAATCGGTCGATAAAATTGCAGCTTCAGTTATCCTTCAAGGGTACATGGATGCACAGGGGGTTGAGCAGTTCCAGTGAAAATTCCGGCACAGAAGCGTCCTCTGGATGTAAAAATGACGCCAATGTTTGAGCAGTATTACCATTGGAAAAATAAGTATCCCGGCTGTGTGCTGTTTTTCAGGATGGGGGATTTTTACGAGTGCTTTTTTGACGACGCGAAAATCGTCTCAAAAGAGCTTGATATCGCTCTGACAGCGCGCGATGCGCAGAAGATGATGCCGATGGCGGGAGTGCCGTACCACTCTGTTGATCAGTACATTTCCCGCATGGTCGATAAGGGGTATAAAATAGCCATTTGCGAACAGATGACTGAGCCCGACGGGCGCACGCTTGTCGAACGGCAGGTTATTCGCGTCGTAACGCCGGGAACGTATATTCCTGAAGAGGGCGTCATCACCTCATCGCTTGCGGCGCTCATTCTGGGCTCTGAACGCTGGACAATAGGCTTTCTGTCTCCCAGTTCATCATACGTGCAGGTAGGAACTTTCGAGCCGCAGGAGGCTCTGTCAGTATTAATGTCATATGCTCCGCGCGAAATACTCGTGCCGCGCGGAAAAAAGTATCAGGAAAAAATCGGCGTTCGCGGAGAATGGGCGTTCACAGAGGTCTCTGTCGAGGACTTTGACCCCGTTATCGGAAAAGCGCGG
>JAXEJY010000051.1:0-22608 GCA_034101315.1 Pyramidobacter sp. | reverse complement strand
GATCTCCAGTCGGTTCGTGGTCCAGTAATTGCTGTCGCCGGTGACGAAGTGTTGCCGATTTCCGAGGGGCCACACTTCCAGAAAGCGCGTATCCGGTTCGTGGTAATACCGGAGCGTGTGCTTGAGAGATTTTGTGTAATGAAACCAGTGCCAGTCATCCGTATCATCAGTCTCATAGATTTTTCCAACTTCAAACTGGAATCCGCCATAGCCGGTGAGTTCCTTTGTACATGCCTTGAAGTACATATGCTAATCTTGTTGCTGAGGCAGTCCTGCACTATCTTTACTTTTTTTCTACTGGTAGCTTTTGTTTATGTGGCATGACAATGCCCCCCCTATGTTTGACAGTGCTTTTTCTTTTTCACTGTCTCTCATAGAGGGAGCATATCATATCACCCCAGGGGGATTATTCTTTGTTTATTGCGACGCAGAATTTGAAGGAAACAGAATATTTGCAGATAGAAAATTATACCGGAAAACAGCTTTATGGGTCGAGCATAGCCCCGCCAGACCAAGTATGCAGTACAATTTAGACGCTTTTTTGATTTGCATTATAGATAAATGATAGGTCCTCGGCTGAGATTGACCAGAACTGTAGTGGAATGACAGACGGAACTATTTTGTATTCTTTTTTAAGAAAGCTATTATTTTACTAAAACCGGCTTGCCCTGGTCTAGCCCAATGAAGTGAGCTGCTTTTAGAAATAAGCTCTTTAAATGCTCCAATATCATATGGGGCAATAGTTCGCTTGTCTACCATATAGGCGGAACCTGTATTTGGGCAGAGGTAAAGGAATTTCCCATCATCAACTATTTTGATCAACTCGTTGTATTTAATCTGTTTTTTTTCTTTTCCAGAATTCCCAGAGAAATAGTCCGAATAAAAGATGTAATTCATAAGAGGATAATTTCCGTTAAGAGCTTTAATTGTCCTCTTTGCAACAGAGCTCGCTGGATAGTTTATGTTGCTGAGAAGGATACACCCAAAAACAATACAGAGAACGGAAACAGTGGATGTACCACCGGCAACGACACCGCCAATCATTAGTCCGGCTGAGCAAAGAAGAATATTTCTTCGCTGTTTTGATGAAAAGCAACGATATAAAACTGTGGATAACCGCCTAATATTTGGAGCTGAATATTGAATAGACCCAGTAAATTTTTTCATACAGTTAAGCCTCAAAAGAAAAACTGAATTATTTTTTTATTATATTCTCAAAAAGCAAGTAATGCAATATCAATCCTGCTGCAATCGAGCATTTGGCAGAGAAAACAAAACGCAGAACACTTTTTTGGTGAAAACGTCCAATTATGAAGTGCCGTGAAATAAATATCTAAAAAAAACAGTGTAAAATATACAAATATATCTCTGAAAAGGTATTGTAATATAACTCCAAATATGTTATAAGTATATTGAAAGTAAATTTAATTTCAGGAAATTCAGAAAAAATGGAGGTCGATAACTGTGCTAAGCGAAAGGATTGTGGGTTCTACATTAATTTATGGTTGTGCTCCGTTTACAACGGCACTAGATAAGCTGAAAAAACATGGGTTTTCTCGTATAGAAATGGCACTTGAGCCTGAACTATGTCCTCACTATGATCTTGCGATGGCTACAGATGAAACAGATGATGCTATTGCTGCTGAGCTTGATGCGAGAGGTTTGAGCGTGACAGCACTGAATGTTGGAGACTCAATGGCCTATCCGATGCCTATGGATCTGATTGTAAAGAGACATTACGCGACTCTTCGTCTTGCAAAGCGCCTTAATGTAAAAAAAGTAATTTTTGCAGCTGGTTCAACTTTTGAACGCACGCAAACTGAAATTGAGGAAATAAGAGGAAGAATGGTCCCTCATCTTAACGAGATGGGAAATTACGCCAAGGAAATGGGAATAATGCTTCTCCTTGAGGTTCCTCATAAGCTAGGTATTACAGAAACTCCTGAACTTACTGAACAGTTTCTTAATCTTATGAATGAGAACGTTTACATTAACTTTGACGGCGCACACTGCATTTACGGCGGTGGCGATCCACTTACATCGGTTAAAAAGTATGCAGATAAAATAGAGAACTTCCATCTGCGCGACGCTGTTCTTGGAAATACTTTTGTCCCCTATGGCGCAGGCAATATAGATTTTCAGGCTATATTTGATTACATGAGGAATTACGGTTATAAGGGTACATACACCATAGAATTTCTCGGCGCTAATATCGAAGAAGCAGATAAAATGCTCGACAGAGCAATAGAATACTTTTCCGAACATAATATCTAAGAACTGAAAGGGGTTAAAATGGCCTATAGCTTTAAAAAAACATATAAGGCTTCCACCGGTTATACCCCTTTATGCGTAACCGGGGAATGTGCCTTTAAGAAATTAGAGTTTGGTATTATTGAACTTGCTCCCAACGAAAGTTTGACTTTTGACACCGGTGAAAGAGAAGTTGCATTTATTGTTCTTAGCGGCAGAGCAAACTTCGATATGGGAGATAAGACCTTTGACGAAGTCGGTCTCCGCAAGTCCGTTTTTGGCGGCAAAGCGCATGCGGTATATTGCCCTCGCAGGAAAATGGTGAAAATTTCTGCTGTCTGGGCAGTCAAAATTGCCGTATGCATGACCCCAATTGATTGTGATACAGAAGCTCATCATGTAACTCCGGATGAAGTCAGTACCGAACTTTGGGGACAACCTACATGGGAAAGAGAAACTCATTTTATAATTGGGAGGGATATAGGTTCCAAAGAGCTGTTTGTCGGCGAGGCATTTGTCACTCCTGGAAACTGGGCAGGTTTTCCTCCGCATAAACATGATATTTTCAATATGCCAGAAGAAGATGTGCAGGAGGAACTGTATTATTTTATGTTCCAGCCTGAGCAGGGGTTTGGAATACAGTGCATCTATACTGGAGACGGATCTGTAGATGTGGCGTATAGAGTAAAGAATGACGAACTTGTTGAATTTCCCATGGGTTATCACACAACGGTTATGGCTCCCGGATACAATTCATATTTTCTCTGGGTTTCTTCAGCGGTAAATCCAGGTGTGTTTCGTTCAACCGACCCTGACCATATGTGGATTCACGCACTGGAAAACTTCTGTGACAAAACAAAAAACAAGGCATAACAAACAAGGAGATGAATTGGATGTATAATAATGCGCTAAAAAAAGTCATCTGGTTCATTGAGCGGATCCTAATTATTATGCTCGCAATTACTGTGTGCATTATTCTGATGCAGATTGTAGCCCGCTATGTTTTAGGTACTCCGCTTAAGTGGTCTGAGCAGATGGCAAGAATGCTGTTTATCTGGATGATAATGTTAGGTGTTCCTGTTTGCTTTTATCGTAAATCAACGGTTGCGTTTGACTTGATCCTTGACCTGATAAAAGGTAACGCAAGAAAGGGTGTGGACATACTAATTGATCTTATTATCTTTGGCTTTGCTGCATTCTTCTTTATTTACAGTTTTCAGCTTTGCATCGAAACAGGCGGCAGAATGACTGCTGGTGTTGTTCTTCCTCAGAATCTGCTGTATGTTTCTATGCCGATCTCAATGGGGTTGCTTTGTCTGGTTATGATTGGGCGGATCATTGACTCCGTTAAAGATCTTGTCCATAACAAGGCGGATAAGGAGGCATAAATGGTAGTCGTTTATCTTTTGCTCTTTTTTGTGTTCCTTTTTATGGGCGTGCCCATTGCTATTTCCCTGGGCGCAGCAGGATCTCTTTGGCTGATTTCCCAGCCTGGCATCCCTAATATGCTTCTTGCAACCAAGATTTTTGCCGGTACTGACAGTTTCGCAATGATGGCAATACCTTTTTTTATGCTGGCAGGCCAGTTTATGGAGCATACTGGTATAACGCAGAAAATTGTTGATTTTGCAAAATCATTGGTTGGTCATATCCCTGGCGGCTTGGCGCACACGGCTTGTGTCTCCGGTATGATTATGGCAGGCATTTCCGGCTCTGGAAATGCTGATACTGCTGCAATCGGCAATATTATGCTCCCTGCTTTGACCGCTGATGGATATGACGAAGGTTTTGCAGTTTCTGTTATGGCCTCTTCAGGCGCACTTGGGCCCATTATACCTCCGAGCGTCTTTATGATTATATTTGCTAACTGTGCGAACTACTCTGTTGGCAAAATGTTTATGGGCGGCATGATTCCCGGCGTTATTATGGGGCTTGGATTCATGGTCATATGCTATGTATATGCAAAGCGCCACCATATCGGTGGTGGTAAATTCCTTGGTTTGAAGAATGTATGGAAGCAGACTCTCAGTGCAATAGGCGCCTTGATTATGCCTGTTATTATCGTTGGTGGTATCACCACTGGTGTCTTCACTGCAACCGAAGCCGGCGTTATTGCGTCTGTCTATGGTTTCTTCTACGGCCTCTTTACCAGGAGCATTGATTTTAAACTTCTTAAGGAGTCTCTCCTGAATGCTGTGCTTGCATCTGTAGGACCTATGATGATTATTACATATTCCTCTATCTATGCATATATGCTTGCTAGAATGAATGTGTCTGCTTTGCTGGGCGAATACTGCCTTGCACATATTCATAGTGAAGCAGCATTTCTTATCTTTATCGTAATAATCGCGACAATTGCTGGATGCTTTATAGATGCTATAGCAACTCTTTACATTTTGCTTCCCGTTTTCACCCCGGTGGTTAAGGCCTTAGGCGTAGACTTCCAGCATTTTGCTGTAGTCTTCTCAATGGGACTTCTCACCTGTCAAATTACCCCCCCTGTCGGTTCTCTGCTCTATGTTGCAGCAGGCATTAGAAATACTCCGATCAAGAAGATAATTAAACACATCTGGCCCTTCATTATTATAATGATAATCGTAATCATGTTATCAATATTTATTCCTGAAATTGTTTGCTGGCTTCCTGCGTTGATTTACGGCTGACTAAATTTGTGGTTTTGAGGAAACTCAATTAATCAATAAAAAATTTTGGAGGTAAAAAAATGAAGAAAACATTAGCACTCATCCTTTGCCTTGCTATAGTGGCAGGCTGTCTGGCTGGCTGTGGAGGGAATTCTTCCGCGCCTGCCGCTGTGGAAAACCCTGGAGAAGCAACCAGCGAAGAAGCAGCCGTAACCTTTGAAACCATGGATCCCGTTGTCATCAGATTCGGCCATGGTCTCGGCGAAGGCGAAGTTGGCCTGTGGATTGTTGAAAACTGGATGGCCCAGGTTGAGGAAAAGTCTGCAGGAAAGATTACTTTCGAGTATTATCCCGGCGGTCAGCTTGGCACTCTGGTCGAGCATATCGAGCAGCTTGAGCTCGGGTCTATTGATGCAATCTTTACTGAAACTTCCCTCTGGGAATCCTATGTACCTGAAGTGGGTATGATTTCTGCTCCGTTTATCATTGACAGCTATGATCATTGCGCTGCGGTCATCTACGGCGAAGCAGGTGCTCTGGTTGAGAAGTCTATGCAGGAAAGAACTCACAGCATGATTCTTGGCTGGGCATTCAACGGCGCTCGCGTTATGGCATGCACTGAGGACTTTGACAGCCTTGACAACTGCGGTGGCATCATCATGCGTTCTCCTGAGAGCCAGGTTTACATTGATACCTTTGAACTCATGGGAATGAATCCCACTCCTCTGGCATTCAGTGAAGTCTATACTGCGATTCAGACTGGCGTTGTTCAGGGATATGAGTGCCCGGCACAATCCATCTATGCAACTGGCACTTATTCTATTGCCCCCTACATTGTAAAAACTCGTCATATGTATTCCTACAATACACTGGACATCAACCAGAAATTCTGGAACAGCCTGCCTGAGTGCGCACAGGTTCTGCTCAAGGAAACTTGGGATGAACTCAAGGGCGAGATGAACCAGATTGTCATGGACGATGAAAACAATAAATATGACCTGATGGCTGCAGACGGGGCGACTATCAATGAGTTTGTACGCACTGATGCTTTCAATGAAAAATGTGCAGCTTATTGGGCTGAAAAGGCTGCATCAATTGGCGGTTATGCAGAGGATGTCTATGCTGCAATTGAAGTAGCACGACCCTAAAATAGTATGACAGACGAAGAACTGAGAGCGTATAATAGTAAACGCCAAGTAAAACAACTGGGTATTGTGGTTTCGGACTTGGATGAGGCCGTCAAGGCTTGGACGGAAGTTTATAGAGTTGGACCATGGTCTTACCTTCACTTCACGAATGAGAATATAGATAACCAAGTTTGTGACGGAAAATCTGTTAAAGAAAAGTTCAGTTACCGTATAGCAGCTTCTTTTATAGGTGATTTGCAAATTGAGCTGGTCGAAGCCAATGAAACAGTGCCTATTTATCAGGAATTTCTTGAGAGGACAGGTGGGGGAATCCATCACTTCAAAGAAAAAATTGCAGATGAGAATATGCAGGAGGAACTTGAGCGTTTCAGAGCAATTGGTTCGGAAACTATGTTTGGCGGTAATTTTTACAATCTTTCTTTCTATTATCCGGATACACAGAAAAATTTGGGAATCCAGATAGAGCTTGGCAACTGTGAAAAGTTAAAAAAAGAATAATTCATATGACCTAATATTAAATTGCCACAAACGACTAAAAAAGGGAGATTGGAGCCCCACAAATGGTTTACCAATCTCTCTTTTGCTTTAGCTCTCCAGACTGTAGAATTATAAGGAGTCTATAATGGGCAAAGTAACCTATCTTGAAACACATTCACAGGATCCACGCTATAATCTTGCATTCGAAGAATATGTTCTAACACAACGTACGGACGGAGATTACCTTATTCTATGGCAGAATAAGAATACTATTGTCGTCGGCAGGAATCAGAATGCTGAGGAAGAGATCAACCGCAGTTTTGTTGATGAACATAATATTACCGTTGTGCGCAGAACAACCGGCGGTGGCGCTGTTTACCACGACCTCGGAAACCTTAATTACTCATTTATAACGGATGCTTGCGAAGCAACGCTGGTTTCGAATGAACGCTTCACAAAACCCGTAGTTGAGGCACTTTCGAAACTTGGGCTCAATGCAGTGGTCAGCGGAAGAAATGACATTTTAGTGGATGGGAAAAAAGTATCTGGTACAGCGCAGAGACTCTACAAAGACCGCATATTACACCATGGCACTTTGCTCTTTGATTCTGACATGTCGATGATCGCTGGATCGTTGAATGCATCACCGGAGAAGTTTAATTCCAAGAGCGTGAAGTCCGTTGCCAGCCGTGTCGGAAGTATACGTGGCAGCCTCAAGAAAGATATGAGCCTTGATGAGTTTTGGGATTTTCTCAAAAGGAATCTCGGGGGGGATTTCGAACAAGGGCAACTCACAAATCGAGAGCTTGAAGCAGTGAACGGATTAAAAGAAAAGTATGTCAGCTGGGAGTGGACCTATGGCCTGGCACCAGCATATGACATGCAGTGCCGTCGCCGCTTTGACGGCGGTACTGTAGATGCCCACCTGTCTGTAAAAGACGGTTATATCAGTAATATAAAGTTCTATGGCGATTACCTTGCGCTTACCAGCAATGAGGAATTGATTGCTGCACTGATCGGGTGCAGATTCTGCCGTGAGAATGTTGAAGCTGTCCTTGATCGTTTCAGCATAATTGAGATGTTCGGCACGGTTTCAAAAAATGAAATACTATCATTGCTGTTTGAAAGCGGGAAATGAAGCATGTTCAAAAGGCTTTCGCGGAGAGATTTGCAGTAAATTTTTGGTTTGCAACCCCTGAAAATGCAGGCTCGCTCTCAAAGCGTGCTGACCATAGATAAACCTTTTGACCTCACTTTTCCATATAATTGGGACTCCCGTGCAGACGTAAAAGGAGAGTGTCACAAAATTTGCGCTCTGTAACACTCCCTGCATTTATAGCGTTTTATTTGCGTATAGCTTTTGAAATTTGGCGGCAAAGCATGTGACGAGCTTCTTTAGATACTTCTGCATCAGGCCAACTAATCTCAAAAGAATGGAAACACTGACGAAAGTAGTGCATTTCAACAGGGACACCGTCATCAGAAAGACGTTTGACAAGAAAGAAGAGTTCATCTTGCAATGCATCTAAACTGCCAATATAAGTATATACTGGAGGAAGTCCTGCGTATGTTTTCGCGGAGAGCGGAGATGCTTTGTATGGCAAACTCTCCTCGTTGAGCAGTTCTCCCAGATAAGCCTTCCATCCTTCACCGTTTTTGGCTCCGTCCCACACATGCCCATTTATTATATCGTGATTTGACTTTCCGCGATTCCAAGGGTCAAGCATTGGATATAGTGGACAAAGGAAATCAATTTTAGGACCGTTGGTATCTCTGGCCATAAGAGCTGCTGACACTGCCATACCCCCGCCAGCGCTTGCGCCAAGGAGACAGAGTTTGCCTTTTGGACAACCAAGAACGGCTTTGTTGGCATCTGCCCATACTAGCGCAGAATAACAGTCTTCGATAGCAGCAGGATATGGATGTTCTGGAGCAAGGCGATAGTCTGCAGAAACTACAACGGAGTTGGTTTCCTTGCATATCTGTGCGCAAAAAGCATCGTGCTGCCAGACCCTGCCGATGATAAAACCGCTTCCTCTGAAATACACAACAAGCGCCGTATCCTCGGAGACAACCGCAGGTGTATAAATCCTTATCTTTGCAATACCACCGTCAAAAACATTATAAATTTCTTTATTTGTGATTTTTACATCTGCAAGTTTTTCGGGAAGCGGACGTTCACAGCGGCCCATGAGAAGGCGTTGCCGCTGCAAGGGAATATCTTCTGTTCGGTCCACCTGCCAACTCAAAGTTGCAGAAAAGAAGGGCTTAAGCTCTTCTAAACATTGAGATTCAAGATTGTAGGGCATATCAAATTCTTGCGTGTAGGAAGAAATCACATTTTTGATTTTTTCACTATATTTTCTACAGCAGTAACCCAATCGTGATCAGGATCATTAGAACGGAAGAAACCCTGATGCTCACCAGCCATCAACCAAAGGAAGTACGTATTGTAGCCAGGTGCGCCCACGGTGGTGTGATAGCCAACAGGGAACTCTACCAAATCGTCCTGCTTTACGGTGTAGGTTTCATCAATTGTCCCATCTTTTGTATATAGCTTCTGGATTGCAAAGCCCTGTTCAGGGTGAAAAAGGAAGTAGTAAATTTCTTCGAGAATACCTTCCTGAGGCATGTTATCAACGTCATGCTTGTGCGGAGGGAAGCCAGCCCAGTTTCCGGGAGTAATAAATGCTTCTCCTATGGTGAGGTGTTTTGCATTGGTCGTGCCGTCAATTATGAAGTGAGTATCGCGCTCCCATGGTTGAACGCCAAGAACTGAAGTCCGGACGCGCTCTGGACCAACGATTTCAGGCACAGTGTCAACTTCTACCTCAGTGCCACAGACAGCAATTTTAACATGCTCACATCCGGTAATGGTGACAGTCTTATTTCTAGGTATATATACGCTGGTTGCCTTTCCTTCGAAAACAGAACGTCGTCCGCCGACGAATTTCCACTCGGTGTCATCAAATGCAAAATCTGCGTGGCCGGCCAAGATGATAAAAGCAACTTCTTTTTTGCCAGTATTGATGGTAACTGAGTTACCGCGCAAAAGCTCAACGATACCAAACTCTAGCTTCTTGAGGGAACATTCGCCAACGGTGCAGATCGGAGTGTAACCGATTGCGGGAGTATAGGTTTTTTTGTAGCTCATAGTCATACCTCCATTGTAAGTTCTGATAAGATGGTGTTGCTATACTCATTGCGCAAATATTGTAACTCAATTCCAAAAAAACGGCAAGAGGATATATTCAAAATTTCAAGATTATTTAAATTATATAATCCTATTACTTATTACCTTTTTTCAAATTGTAAAAATACAATAGAAATAACACTACTTTTTTCACATATTATATTGAAATTTAATTACGCACGTGATATAATACAGCTGAAAATTGATGCTAAAGGAGACAGAATACATGGAACTGAAAGCATTCATGTCGAATATGATCCAGACGGAACTAGAAGATGCGGTTGGCGAAGAAAATGTCAGCAGCAGTAATGCGGATAAACTCACTTATGGCGTGGACTATTTCTGGGTGTCGCGCATGTGGGTTGACAAGGGAGAGACGCCTCCCCAACCTGACTTTGTGGTACGCCCCGGCACTGCAGAAGAAGTTTCCAAAGTGCTGAAGATCGCAAACTACTATAAAATCCCTGTACATACTTGGGGCGGCGGCTCTGGTTCTCAGGGCGGAGCACTGCCCATGGCTGGCGGTATCATCATGGATATCAAGCGTATGGACAAACTCATTGACCTGAACACCAACGCCGGCACAGTTACTTGCGAGACAGGTATGATTTTCCAGACCCTGGAGTGGCTGTGCAATGAGCAAGGATACTCTGTCATGCATATGCCCTCCTGCCTGACCTGTGGTACTGTAGGCGGTGCTCTTGCCCATAACGGCATAGGCATCCTTTCCACCAAGTACGGTAAGATCGACGATATGGTTCTGAGTATGGAAGTTGTCTTGCCCAACGGCGACATTATTAACACTCTTCCCGTTCCGAAACACTCCAGCGGCCCCAACCTTATTCCTCTTTTCCTCGGTTCTGAGGGTACTTTGGGCGTCATGACCAAGGTAAAATTTAAGATTACAAAGCTGCCCGAGATAAGAAAACATCACGCATTTCTTTTCAGCGATATCCATACTGGCTACGAAGCATGCCACGAAATAGTGCAGAACGTCAAACCTTCTATCGTTCGCCTCTTTGACGAGGCCGAGACGGTTTCTATAATTAAGAAAGTAATCGGATTTGAGAAAAAGGGCTCTTTCCTAAATTTAACTCTTGAGGGTAACAAGAGACTGGTTGAGGTGGAAGAGCAGATAGTTCTTGAGATAGCAGAAAAGTACGGTGCAGAATATCTCGGCACAGAGTACGGAGAAAAGTGGTTTGAAAATCGTATCACTTTCTTCTATCCTGGCTATATCATGAATAATCCCCAGATGTTTGGCACATTAGACACTGTTGCAACCCATGACAATATTGAGAAAATATATTGGGCAATGAAGCATGCTGTGGAAGATAATTTCGAAGGTGTACGCTTTATCTCCCACAGTTCCCACTGGTACGACTGGGGATGCATGAACTACTCCCGCTTCATTATCGACACCCCACCCGAGGACCCCAATCAGGCTATCAAACTCCATAATAAGGTATGGAACGCAGGTGTCCGTGCAGCTCTTGAAAATGGTGGGGTGCTTAACGACCACCACGGTGTTGGGCTGAAACTCTCCAGATTGGTAAAAGAGCAGTATGGTCCGGCAATGCAGGTGCTCACCGGTATAAAGAAGCAGCTTGATCCCAACGGCATCATGAATCCGTACAAGATGGGACTTTAATAGGAGGGTAACACAGATGTTTTCTGAAACTGCTTATAAAAATGCAGACGCCTGCCGTTTCTGCTGGATGTGCCGCCATTTATGCCCTGTAGCACTAAAGACTGGAAAGGAGCTCAACAGTGCGAGAGCAAAAGGGCTTATGGTCTCTCTTGTTAAGCGCGGTGCAAAATACGATTCATCCATGGCGGAGGCTATGTGGGAATGTTGCCTTTGTGGCGCATGCACGAACGACTGTGCCACTGGATATGAACCCAGAAGCTATATCCGTGAGGCGAGAAGCCTTGCTGTCTCCGAGGGCATTGCCCCGAAGAATGTTATGACTGTAGTAGATAAGATCTTTGCCACCGGCAATATCTACGGCGCAGAAGACCTTAATACAGTTTTCGCAGAGGAGACCGCTGCCCTGCCAAAAAGTGCAGATGTACTGCTTTACATGGGTGAGGTCGTTCGCGCAGAGACTCCCGAAATTGGGAAGGCTGCCATGAGCCTTCTGAAGAAAGCTGGAGTTGAATTTACTGTTCTAGCAGATGAGCCGGTCAGCGGCGGCTACATGGGCGATATGATTGGCTTTGTGGACGAGGTGAGGCGGCAGGCTCTCAAGGTTTCTTGTGCCATTGATGGCTGCGGCGCAAGGACCATTGTAGTCCTAGACCCTATTGATGCAAGAATTATAAAGCATGAATATGCAGAGTGGAATTGCGCTCCTCGGGCAGAGGTTCTGACTGCTACCGCATATTTTGCTTCTCTTGTTGCAGAAGGTAAGCTGCAGCCTGCAAAGAACGATGTAGTTTGTTCCATTCACGATACCGGCGCTCTTTGCCGCGACTTGGACGAATCTGCACCTGTTCGAGCTTTGGTAGAAGCTCTCGGTATGAAGAACGTTGAAATGTTCCGCAACAGAGCGCTGGCAAAAAGCTGCGGTGGTGCTCTGCTCAGACAGTACGCCCCTGAACTCTCTGCACTTACCGTTGAAGGTCGTTGGGAGGACTTGCTGAGAACCGATGCAAGACTTCTTGTTACTGAGGCTCCTGGTAGTTACGCGGCCCTCAAATCTGGCATGCCTAAAAACTGCCAGATCGAAGATATCTTTGTTCTTCTTGATAAAGCTCTTTAACTCTGTGCTGTTCTGTAGGTGATCCATTCTTAAAACATCTGCTTTCACGAACAAATGCTTTAGAGGATGGTATGGGCTGACACCAACAGAACAACTACATAGATAGTTTAATTAAAAAACAAAACAAACAGCCCTCGGTCATTTTGATGTGCCCGTGGGCTGTTGTGTTAATTTAGAAATTAGAGGCTAATAATGAATTATCTTCTTGGAATCGATTTCGGAGGCACTTCCTCTAAGGCTACTCTTATAAATGAGCATGGTGATATTATTTGCACGTCGTCCAGAGAATATCCGATGCATTATCCTGTGGATGGATGGAGCGAGTTTTCTCCAGATGACTGCTATAATGCCTGTATTTATAACATAAAGAGAATTATTGAAAGCTCTGGTATAAGACCAGCCGATATAGTAGCTGTTGCGGTGGATTCTGCTACCCATATGGCGGTTTTATTGGATGAAAATGACCGTGTTATCCGACCCGTTATTCACTGGTCTGACAGGAGAAGCTTTGAAGAGTGCATCTATCTCAACGAAAAATATCTTGAGGATATAAAACGCATGACCCTCAATGCACCTTCGCCTCTGTGGACCCTTCCTCAGCTCATGTGGCTTAATAAGCATGAGCCAGAGAATATGGCAAAGGTCAGCCGACTGCTTTTCATGAAAGACTATATTCGCCATAAGCTCACGGGAGACTATGCAACGGATAGAATAGAGGCCATGGGCGCAATGCTCATGGACGAGGAAAAGGGGCAGTGGTCTCCGGAACTCTGCGCGCTTGCGGGTGTTTCTCTCTCGGCAATGCCAGAGCTTAAAGAACCCTCCGATTTCATTGGATATCCAACAGCAAAAGCCTGCGATGAAACAGGGCTCTCACCTAAGACCAAGGTTATCGTTGGCACTACGGACACAGTTATGGAAGTTTTTGCATCTGGGGCTGTCCATCCTGGTCAGGCCACGGTCAAACTTGCCACTGCAGGCCGCATTTGCCCAATAACCGACCACGGCATCTGCCATGAAATGCTGGTCAATTACCGACATGTGGTACCAGGACTCTGGTATCCTGGCACAACAAACAAAACCTGCGCTGCTTCCTACCGCTGGTATAGAGATGTCCTTTGCAAAGAGGAAATGATGGAGGCAGAGCAGACAAATGTGGATGCCTATGAGCTTATGGACAAAGCGGCAATGCTTGTTCCAGCGGGCTCTGACGGACTTTGCTTCCACCCCTATCTTCAGGGCGAGGCCTCACCCTACAATGACAGCAATCTGAGAGCAAGTTTTGTTGGGGTATCTTCTTTCCACACCAAGGGTCACTTTAGCCGTGCAGTCATGGAAGGCGTGTGCTTCTCCCTGAGGGACTCTATTGACCTTCTAAAAGACTTAGGCATTGCTCCTGCCTCTGCCAATATTATTGGCGGTGGTGCACGCAGTCCCATGTGGAGTCAGATGACTGCAGATATTCTAAACCTTCCTCTTAAAAAAGCAAAAGCGGATGACTCCTCTCTTGGATCGGCGATGCTTGCAGGAGTTGCTGTAGGAGTTTTCAGTTCCTATGAGGACGCTGCCAGCAAATGTGCAAGAGCAGATAAACTGTATCTGCCTAATCCCAAAAACGTGGAAACATACAACTATTATTTTGCAAGATACAAGGCCATCCACGACGCCCTTGCGCCGATATATAAGGCCATGCCTGGTATAAAGCCATGAAGATACTCAGCCTTGTAAAAGCCGTTCCCGCCACCGCAGGCGGTGTGGAAAGCGCAGAAAGACGGGCTTCGGAATTTATTGCAAACCCGGCGGATATAACCGCGCTTGAAGAGGCACTCAGCCTGAGAGACCTTATGGGCGGCAGTGTCATAGTGATGACTATGGGCTCTGAGGCTTGCGAGAATGTTCTGCGCCAGTGCCTTGCAAGAGGGGCTGACGAGGCCGTTATGCTAACCGACAGGATTTTTTCGGGAGCTGACACCGCCGCTACATCCCGAACCATAGCAGAGGCTGTGAAATATATAGGTGGTTTTGACCTGATCTTCTGTGGCAGAAAGACAACCGATGGTGAGACAGGTCAGGTAGGGCCTGAACTTGCCACAAGGCTGGGACTTCCCTTTGCCGCCAACTGTACGGGACTTGAGTATCAGGATGGAAAGCTTACGTGTTCTTGCCTTAATGTATGGGGAAGCGAGAAAGTGAGGCTGTCAGTACCTGCGGTGGTCAGCTTTGCTTACGGTATAAATTCTCCCCGCCTTGCAAGTTTGGTGGGACTGTACAGAGCTAACAGGGCAAAGATTGAAAGGCTGGATTCAAAAAAGCTGAACATCGCCCCAGAGAACTGTGGTCAGGCCGGATCACCCACCGAGGTCATCCGTTCCTTTAAATGTCCCTTCGAAAAGAGAAGCGCTGTCTTCCTCAATGAAAATGAGCTTGAGAAAGCCTTCAGCTTTATCCGCGGCAAAATGGAAGAGGAGAGCTGCACATGAAGGAATATTGGGTATGGTGCGGTATTTCCGCACAAGGCATTGACCCTGAAACCTCTGTACTCATTAAACGTTGCAGAGAGCTGGCAGGAAACGAAGCCAAGGTCTGCCTGGCGGTGGTCACGGAGGAGAAAATGAGCTTTCATCCTGAGCTCGCTGCGGCAGATATTGTCCGATGGTGCAGCATTTCAGGCAGTGCATGGCTGAGAGCGGATGTGCTGACAGAGATGGTTAGGCGCTATGAGCCTGAAATCATCCTTTTTCCCTCGGATGTGACCAATGCGCAAATAGCCGCCAGAGCAGCAGCGCTGCTGGAAACGGGGCTTTCTGCCGACTGTACGGACCTGAGAATGGAGAACGGGCTTCTCATTATGCACAGGCCTGCCTTTGGCGGAGGTGTGCTTGCAGATATTGTCTGCAGAATAAAGCGTCCTCAGATGGCAACGGTCAGACCCGGCGCGCTCCCCGCGCCAAAGATTGTGAATGGCAGCGCAGTTTGGGAGGAATACAGCCCCGTACTGCTGCCAGATGATCCCATTGAGCTTGTCTCAAGGACGATTGTTGAGCAAAGCAGGAGTCTGAGAGATGCGAAAATAGTCGTCTCTGGCGGTCTGGGTATAGAAAATCGAGCCAATTACGGTCTTATCGAAGAGCTTGCAGCGGCTATCGGCGGCGAAGCAGGAGCGTCGAGGGCGGCAGTAGATGCTGGCTTTGCACCGTGGAGAAATCAAGTCGGGCAGACGGGAACAACGGTCAATCCCGACTTATATATAGCTTTCGGCATCTCTGGCAGTATTCAGCACATTTCAGGGATGCATGGAGCAAAATATATCGTGTCAGTAAATACCGATCCAAAAGCTCCTATATTTGACTATTCTGATCTAGCTGTAATAGCTGACTGGCGTAAAACGGCGGAATATCTTCTTAAACAGTTAAAATAAATTACAGCCGAAAAATACGGCGGAAGGGAGAGTAAACGATGAGCACTATTGTAACCATGCCGCAGAAAGGCCTGACCGAGGAATCTGCGGTAATTGCACAGTGGTATGTAGAAGTCGGTGACACAG
The DNA here is from genome assembly GCA_034101315.1 of Pyramidobacter sp. Taxonomy (GTDB): domain Bacteria; phylum Synergistota; class Synergistia; order Synergistales; family Dethiosulfovibrionaceae; genus Pyramidobacter. Next base: position 6,589 of record JAXEJY010000051.1, on the reverse strand, counting down.
TAAAAAAGGGGGATCTTCTTTTTGCAACCGAAATCGGGAAGGCCACTTTTGATGTTGAGTCTGAGGCAAATGGCACCGTGCTGGAACTATTTGCAGAGGCCGGAGATGATGTAGCCATCAAGACACCGGTTTGCGTCATTGGGACTCCGGGCGAAAGCTATGAAAGGCTCACAGCAGGTGCAGCTCAACAGAGGGATAAAGTGGCACTTGTGGATTCTGTAACAGCAACTCCTGTTCAGATAAGGACAAGCGATTCTGCAGTCGAAGATGTATTTATCTCTCCAAGGGCAAGAGCTGCGGCTGAACACAGAGGTATTGACTTTACAAACGCCATACCTACTGGTGCAGAGGGCAGAATAATTGAACGTGATATTGACACTCTTGCAGCTAAAAGGCCCGCCCCGAAGGCAACTACAGCAGAAGCCTCTCCCGCAGAGGAAGATGCAGACTTCACTATTGTCCCCAACAGCGGCATCAGAAAAGTGATCGCCAAGAATATGCACGATTCTATAGCTAATATGGCTCAGTTGTCCATGACTGCATATTTCGATGCAACCGAGATTCTTGCTTTTAGAGAAAAGGTAAAAAAGAAAGGTGCGGAAATGGGATATGGCAATATCTCCATAAACGATATGATTCTCTATGCTGTATCCCGTACGATTCTTGACCATCCTCTTCTCAATGCCCATTACAGCGACAAGGAAATGAAGCTCTTTAAGCATGTGAATTTAGGCGTGGCTACCGATACTGAAAGAGGTCTTATGGTTCCAACTCTTATGAGAGGTGATACCAAGAGCCTCAATCAGATTTCTCTTGAGGCCAAAGAGCTTTCTGCAGCCTGCCGTGAAAACAGAATAAGTCCTCAGGCACTCTCCGGAGGTACTATTACCATCTCTAATTTGGGAAATACCGGTATTTCTTCCTTCACGCCTGTTATTAACCCGCCTCAAACTGCTCTTGTAGGTGTTTGCGGAATCGAGTGGAAGGTTCGCCCCGGCAAGGATGGTACTCCTGAACTCTATCAAGCTATCGGTCTTTCCCTCACTATTGACCACAGAGCAGTGGACGGTGCACCCGCTGCCCGCTTCCTGAACGATCTCTGCAGAAGACTGGAAAACTTCACTCTGCTGTTAGCAAAATAAGAGGTAATTATCATGGATTATGAAGAAATAGTAATCGGCGGCGGCCCAGGTGGCTATCTTGCAGCTGAACGAGCCGGACAAGCAGGCCTTTCCACGCTTTTGATTGAAAATGCCCATGTGGGAGGTACCTGCCTCAATGAAGGTTGTATTCCTACCAAGACCTTGCTTCGCTCTGCAAAGCTGTATAAGTCTTGCCTTGAAGGTAGCGCCTACGGTGTAAGCTGCAAGGACGTTAAGATAGACCACAGATTCGTTGTGGAAAGAAAGAGGAAGGTTACTTCCAATCTTATTTCGGGCGTCACGGCAAGTCTGCGCGCAGCAAAAGTAAAGACTATAAACGGAACAGCGATCATCAAAGGCAGAAATTCCGATGGCATAGTTGTCTCCGTTGGAGATAAGGACTTCAGCTGCCGAAATCTTATCATTGCTTCTGGCTCTTCTCCCATCATACCAAATATTCAGGGACTAGATAAAGCTATGGAGAGTGGCTTTGTAATGACAAGCACCGGAATCCTTGAACTAGACAGCGTCCCTGAGACCCTCTGCATTATAGGAGGAGGTGTTATTGGGCTTGAAATGGCTACTTACTTTGCCATGATAGGTTCTAAAGTTCATGTTATTGAGGCTGCGGACAAGATTGCCGGTGCTCTGGATAAAGATATTGCTGCGGTCATCCAAAAAGGATGCCAAGATTTAGGCATAGATATCCATGTGGATACAAAGGCTGTAGCCTTTGAGGACGGCACTGTTACTGTCAGCAAGGACGGCAGCGAGACGACAGTAAGCTGTGATAAAGTTCTGCTTTGCATTGGCCGCAAAGCCAATGTTCAGAATATTGGTCTGGAGTCTCTCGGCATCCCTTACAGTGTAAACGGTATTAAAGTTGACGAGTACTGCCTGACGGGCGTTCCTAATGTATATGCCGTGGGAGATTGCACTGGGCAAAATATGCAGGCTCATGTGGCATACCGACAGGCAGAGGTCGCCATCGGTGCAATTTTGGGAAAAAATGATCCTATGCGTTGGGCATGCGTCCCTGGTCTTGTGCATACTGAACCTGAGGCCGCCTTTGTAGGCCTGAGCGACGCAGAAGCAAAGGAAGCGGGCATTGATACTGTTGTTTCCAAGCTGAGCATGAATTTCTCCGGGTTGTACCTTGCCGAGAATGAGGGTGGTACTGGCATCATCAAGTTGGTGTTTGACAGAAAGAAGAAGACCCTTATCGGCGCTCAGATAGCAGGTGGCCCTGCTTCTGACCTGATCACCATCTGCGGCATGATGATAGAAAATCAGCTCCCAGTGGACCGTATGAAAGAGTATGTGTTCCCGCACCCGACAAATGCGGAGGCAATAAGAGAAGCCATATTTGCAGCGAAACTATAAGGAGGGGAAAATATGCCCAAAAATATGATGTATACACCAGACTGTGTGCTCGGGGCAGAGGATATTAAATTCAAGGATATCCCCGTTCTGCGCTACAGCAAGACTGTCAAGGAAGAGGTAGACAGTGGGAACTTCACTAAAAATGACCTCCTCCGTATCTACCGAGACATGCGATATATTCGTGAGTTTGAAAACATGCTCATGGCAGTGCGGACTACCAAGACCTACAACGGTATTGAATACATGTACACCGGTCCTGCTCACCTATACATTGGTGAGGAATCCGCTGCTGTCGGCGAAGCATACCTTCTGGGGGTTGAGGACTTTATCTTCGGTAACCACCGTAGCCACGGCGAAGTTATCGCCAAGGGTCTATCCGCTATCCACAAGCTTTCGGATGAGGAGCTGATGGCTATTATGGGATCAAGCTTTAATGGCCGCCTTCTCAACATCGTAAAATCAGGCAGCAACAAAACCGATGTAAAGCAGCTTGCAGTCGAGTTTCTCCTCTATGGGCTTATGGCAGAGCTTTTTGGCAGAGAAACCGGCTTTTCCAAGGGCCTGGGAAATTCCATGCACTTCTTCTTTCTCCCCTTCGGTATCTATCCCAATAATGCTATTGTTGGTGGCTCTGCTCCCATAGCTGCAGGCGCCGGTTTGTACAAGAAGCTTCGGAAAAAAGCGGGGATCTGCGTTGCCAACATCGGCGACGGCTCTATCGGCTGCGGCCCCGTATACGAAGCCATGAACTTCTCGGCTATGGACCAATTCAATACCCTTTGGGAAGAAAGTTACAAAGGAGGTCTGCCTGTCATTTTTAACATTATGGACAACGGCTATGGTATGGGAGGGCAGACCAGAGGCGAGACCATGGCTTATGGTGATGTGGCAAGACTGGGCGCCGGTGTAAGCCCTACTCAGATGCATGCTGAGCGCATCAACGGACTGAATCCTTTGGCTGTTATTGAGGCATATTCTAGAAAAATGGAGCTCGTAAAGAATGGACAGGGGCCCGTACTTCTAGATGTGTTGACTTACCGTTTCTGTGGCCATGCTCCTTCCGACCAGAATGCTTACCGTACAAAAGAAGAGATTGAGGCATGGCAGCAGGTAGACTGCATCTCCTCTTTTGCAAGTAGCCTCATTGAGGCAGGCATTGCAGAGCAAGCAGACTTTGATGCGATGGATGCTGAGGTAGCGGAGAACATCACAAGCGCTTTCCGTTTGGCAACTGACTATGAGCTTTCTCCCAGAATGGACTTTTCAAAAGATCCCGATGCTATTGCCAAGTACACCTTCTCCAACCAATACGTTCGCAAGATGGAAGAGGGCGAACCTGAAGTTATGACTGCCAAAGAGGAAAATTCCAGATGGCAGAAGATTCAGAAAAAGGAACATTTTGCCTTTAATGATGGCAAGAAAGTACCCATGAGCATGGTTTACAGCTATCGTGATGCTATCTTTGAGCCTGTTTTCGATAAATTTTATGAAGATCCAACCCTCATCGCCTACGGCGAGGACGTAAGAGACTGGGGCAGTGCCTTCGGTGTATATCAAGGTATGGATCAATCTATTCCATATCATAGACTCTTTAACTCTCCCATCTCTGAAGCTGCTATTGTCTCCTCCGCAGTCGGTTACGGGATGTGCGGTGGACGTAGTATCATTGAGCTTATGTACTGCGATTTTATGGGGCGCGCAGGTGATGAGATTTTTAACCAGCTTGCAAAGTGGCAGGCAATGAGCGCGGGTCAGCTTAAGATGCCTGTTGTGCTGAGAATTTCCGTTGGCGCTCTCTACGGCGCTCAGCATTCTCAGGATTGGACCAGCCTTGCGGCACATATCCCCGGGCTGAAGATTGTCTTCCCCGCAACACCCTATGATGCAAAGGGACTTATGACTTCGGCTCTTAACGGCACCGATCCCGTACTCTTCTTTGAGAGCCAACGCCTATATAATAATGGTGAGGAATTCCACGATGGCGGCGTACCTTCAGAGCGTTATGAGATCCCTATCGGTGAGCCTGATGTGAAGATTGCTGGCACCGATGTGACCATTTTCACCATCGGTGCAGCCCTTTATGTTGCAAGAGATGCTGCCGAGCTCCTGAAGAAAAAATACAACGTTTCCGCTGAAGTCATCGACTTGAGAAGCCTTGTTCCGCTGAACTATGAAAAGCTGGTTGAGTCGGTAAAAAAGACCGGGAAAGTCGTTCTGGTATCTGATGCATGCGCACGAGGTAGCCAGCTTAACGATATAGCCTGCAAGATCACAGAGCTTTGCTTTAACTACCTGGATGCTCCTCCCGTGCTGGTTGGCGCGCAGAATTGGATCACTCCCTGCGCAGAGCTTGAGAAAGAATTTTTCCCCCAGCCTGAGTGGATAGTTGACGCAATTGACCAAAAGATCATGAAGCTGGGTGTTGGACAGCCAGCCCATAATTTCACTACGGTGGCACAGATGGAGCGCGAAAAGAGAGGCATCTGATTAAAATGAATTCTTTTGTGCTTTTGAATCCTCTAAATTAATTTTTCTTGGAAAAATTTAAAAATATGCTACAATCTTATCGTGTAATGTTGTAATATATGGTTACGTATAATATGGATATGTAAGAAATTAATTGAAGAGGGAGAGAGTATGAAGGAAGAAGTAGGAATTAACAAGTCGCCTTTGATTATAAAAATACAAAATCTTATGCCGACTATGTCCAAAACAGAACGCACTGTCACCGAGTACATTGTAAAGCATCCAGATGAAGTCATCTATTTGACTATCGCTGCATTATCAGAAAAAGTCTGTGTTTCTGAACCTACAATAGTCCGAGCGTGCAAACGATTAGGTTTCAGTGGCTATCAGAGTTTAAAAATCGCTCTTGCGCAAGACATTGTTAAACCTATGGAATTTGTCCATGAGAAAATTTCTTCTGAAGACGATATAAAAAGCATAGTTAGCAAAGTATTCAGCGGCAACATACAGACCTTGAAAGCCACCCAGGAAGCATTGGTTTATGATGATATTGAAGCTGCAGCAAAGGAGATAATGAACGCCGAATCAGTTCATATTTTTGGTATTGGTGGTTCAGGAGCAATAGCGCAGGACCTGCACCATAAATTGATACGTTTAGGAATCAAATCGGACGTTTATACAGATGCTCATCTTCAAGCTATTTGTGCAGCATACGCCAAAGCGAGTGATGTTGTTTTTGCAATAAGTCACTCAGGAAGCTCAAAAATTATTGTAGATAATGCCAGGCGTGCGATGGAAAATGGGGCAAAAATTATAACGCTGACAAGCCTGGGCAGGTCGCCGCTATCCAAACTTGCTGATATTAGTATATTTACTGTATCTGCCGAGACAAAATATCGTATGGTTGCATTATCATCCAGACTTGCTGCACTTTCAATCATCGATACAATTTATACATATATAGCAATGCAGAGTGATGGTGTAAAAACAATGTTAGTTGAAAAAGCAATGGAGGAATTTAAGTATTAAGCAAAAGAATTTGCGAATGAATTCATAAATACTTTTGTGCGGCGTTTGCACTACAACTTTGTAATCAGCATTGATATGGAAGCAAGAAAAATGGTGTTGGAATAGATATTTTGTTTATCACTTCAAATGAAGAATTCAGTGTGGCGCGGCATACATACGATTATGTATTTGAGGCTATTGATTAACAGGAGAATCAAATGGATAAATACAACAAACTAACGCCGGAACTGGCGGATAAACTGCATACCCTGCTGGGGGAAAAGCGCTTTCAATATGGGGAGGCCGTGAAGGAAGCCTATTCCCACGACGAAATGCCCATCTACGGCAGGTTTATGCCCGAGGCGGTGTGCCTGGTGGAGAGCACCGAGGAGGTCTCCGCCATCATGAAGCTCTGCCATGAAAACAGGATCCCGGTGACGGTCCGGGGGGCGGGCACCGGCCTTGTGGGCGGCTGCGTGCCCATCCACGGCGGCATCGTGCTCAGCACCGAGCGGATGAATAAGATCCTCGCCTATGACATGAACAATCTGGTGGTACATACCCAGCCCGGCGTGCTGCTCTGCGACCTG
>JAXEJY010000050.1:0-19439 GCA_034101315.1 Pyramidobacter sp. | reverse complement strand
CAGAGCGATGACGCCGCCGATAACTGACGAAGGAAGAAACCATCTCTGGAACGGGCGGACAAATTCGCGAACGACAAAGCCCATCATCAAAAACAAACCCATCCACATCATGTCATAAAACAGAGAGTTCAAAGTCATTGTGCACGTTCATTCCTTTCTTAATCGGATAGTTCAGCGAAGCCTGCGGGGCGCGAGTGAGCGAATGGCGTCCCCCCTTTCTGCTTTTTTCGGTGTTCAGCTGTTTTTCGGCGTGTAGCGGCGCTCATAGCCGAAAAACAGATATTCAAAATGAGTCATGTCAGCCCGGCGCACGATGAACAGCTCCGGAAAACTCTGACATTTATCGCCTTCAAATGAATGATTGGCAATGATGTGACATACTTTCCACGGACAACCGCAGTCACGAGCGAGCACTGCACCGGCAAAGGGGTGACGCACAACTGCCATTTCCTGCGCCAGTGTTCCGTCCGGATCAGAAGCAAAGCTTTCGCACGCCTTGCCGGCGTCGTGAAGAAGCGCGGCGGCGATCACGGTGTTCATGTCGGCGTTCACGGCGGGGGAGTACATTCTGTTGAACTGTTCCGTGAGCAACATGGCAGTTTCCGTCACAAAACACGTGTGGTTGATGAGCGAAACGGGACAGTTTTTCAGTCCTGATTCAGCAAAAAGTACTTTTGAGAACGTCTCTTCAGTGTGGTTTCCCTTTTGTGCCGCAGCCTGCCACGTTTTGACGCACGACGCGCGCAGGTCTTCGGGCAAAAGCGCCAGAGCCGGGAAAACTGATTCAAAAAACGACGCTGAGATCATGAGCGATCCTCCTTTTCCGCCCCGTCGATAACTTTGAACGGAACGTACTCAAAAGGCACGTTGATTTGAGGGCGAATCACCGCGCGCGGCGCGAAAACTTTGACGAGCTCCATGAATTCATCGTATGCCGGATCGCCGGGAGCGTAGTGGCACGGAACGGCAACATCTGCGCCGCACCACGCGACGGCAATCGCGGCTTCGCGCGGCGTCATCTCGCAGGAGTACTGCTTGAAAACTTTAGATATGCCGACGGTCATGACGTTAGGAGCGTAGAGGTCGCGCAGCATTTTCATGTCGGAGAATAAGCACGTATCGCCCGTGTGGTAGTATGTGACGCCCGGCTCAATCATGACGATAAAACCGTACGGGTCGGCGGCGTGGACGACTCCGTGATGTTCTGTTCCCGTCCCGTGCCACGCCTGAACAGTTCTGATGACTGTTTTGCCGAACGTTCTTTTGTCGCCGTAGGCTGTGCCGATACGGCGGTCCGGGGAAATGTCCGGGTATTTCTGACGCAAAAGATCCCAGCTGTCCATGCCGCACATCACGCGGGCGCCGCTGCGGCGCAGGATCTCGGCAGTGTCTCCGAAATGATCGAACGCCGCGTGCGACACGACAATCAGATCGACGCCGCACAGCTGGTCTATTCCGACAGCGGCTGAGGGGTTGGCTGTGATGTAGGGATCAAAAAGCATCCTGTATCCGTCATTGCGCTCGACGAGCATGGTCATGCCGCCGTGAAATGTAAAACGAGCCATCTGTATGACCTCCGAATGCGATAAAGTTTGTCCCTGCCAGCAGTGCGGCGTCTGTGTTTTTTGAGCGCTTTAGGCGATTTTGGGCGCTTCGCTGCAGGCGCTGTTCAGAATTCGCGTGCCCGCGCGCCCTTCCAGCGCGTCAAGCGCTGATTCAAGGTTGGCGATAACTGCCATTTCGCCGCCGTTTTCGACGAAGCGGAGCGCGGCTTTGACTTTGGGGCCCATCGACCCGGCTTTGAAATGTCCTTCTGCGGCATACTCCGCCATGTCCTCGGGCGTCACGTCGTCAAGCCACGTCTGCTCCGGCGTTCCGTAGTTCAGAGCCACTTTCGGCACGTCGGTGAGCATCATGAAGATGTCCGCTCCAAGACGGCGCGCCATCAGCTCGCCGGCAAGGTCTTTATCGATGACGGCTTCAACGCCGTGAAGCCCGCCGTCCTTGCGGACGACAGGGATTCCGCCGCCGCCTGATGCGATGACAATCTTGCCTTGTTCGACGAGCAGCGAGATGATGTTCTTCTCGACGATCTCGCGGGGTTCAGGAGAAGGAACGACGCGCCGCCAGCCGCGTCCGGCGTCTTCCACCCACGTTTCGTCCGCCGCGGCGGCGCGGGCTTTTGCCGCCTCTTCGGTGTAGAACGGGCCGACGGGCTTCGTCGGATTCTTAAAAGCGGGATCTTCGGGCGAAACCTCTACCTGTGTGATGAGGCACACGGGATCTTTGCCCTCAATCCACGCGTTGTGCAAGGCGTTTCTGAGAAGACGGCAGAACATGTAGCCGATGAATCCCTGACTTTCAGAGCCGCAGAAGTCCATGGGGAGCGCCGGAACTTTGCTCCGTCCCGCTTCGTGCTGAATGAGAATTGAGCCGACCTGAGGCCCGTTGCCGTGCGTGAGCACGACGTCGTATCCGGCGGCGACCATGGGAACAATTTGGTTGACTGCTTTCTGGACGTTTTCCAGCTGCTCTTCAGCCGTCCCTTTCTGCCCCGGCTGGAGAATGGCGTTTCCGCCGAGGGCGATGACTACTTTTTTACGATGTGCCATGTGAAATTTCCTTTCGAATAATCTTAAAGAGATGAGCGCTTCGCGGGGGTGATGAGCTGTCCGCTTCCGGCGCGCGCAGTAATTGTGCCGTTTTCGTAGACGCACGAGCCGCGGACGAACGTCGATTCCACGCGCCCGCAGAACGTCCTGCCGATGTAGGGCGAATGCTTGTTTTTGTGCAGCAGTATTTCGGGCGTCAGAGTCCATTCAGCATTGGGGTCGAAGATGACAAAATCCGCGTCGCTGCCGAGCTGGAGGGCGCCCTTTTGCGGGTAGAGTCCGAAAATTTTTGCCGGAGAGGCGCAGACGAGCTCGACAAGACGCTCAAGAGGCAGACCGCGGCGCACGACGCCTTCGGTATAGAGGGCGCAGAGCATCGTCTGAACGCCCTGCACGCCGCCCCACGCGTCCCAAAAACTTCCGCTTGAGGGATTCTTCTGAACCGTCGCCGACGGGGAATGGTCGGACGAGATCATGTCGATTGATCCGTCAAAGACGCGCTTCCACAGCTCTTCGACGATTTCTTTCGAGCGCACGGGCGGCGTGCACTTCAGGACGCCTCCAAGGCGCTCAAGGTCGTCTTCCGAGAAAATGAGGTAGTGCGGGCACGTCTCCACGGTGACGTTGGCAAAATCCTTGGCTCGGTCGATCACCGACGGGAGCGTTGCGTGGCAGATGTGGACGCGCGCGCCCGTTTCAGCAGCCATGTCCATCACCATGTCGGAAGCGAGGCGCTCTGTCAGCGGCGAATGAGCGTCGAGAAAATCGCGAACGCTCAGGCGCCCTTCAGCGCGCGCTCTCTGCTCAGAGGCGGCTGTCAGCGCTTCGTCCTCGCAGTGGACGCCGACGAGCGCGCCAATCCGCGCGGCTTCCTTCATGCCGCGAAGCAGAACGTCTGGCGTGGCGTAGGGAAAGTCGTTTCCGGCAAAGCACGTGAACGCTTTGAACGCCGCCGCTCCGTGGCGGCTCATCGCTTCAAGCTGCTGCGTGTTGTCGCTGACAAGACCGCCCCAGAGGGCGTAGTCCGTGACGGCTCGCTGCTGCGCGGCGCTTTTCTTCAGCTCCAGCGTCTCGACCGACGTGACTGCCGGATTTCCCGACAGAGGCATGTCGATAACCGTTCCGACTCCGCCCGCGGCGGCAGCGCTCGTTCCCGTGTGCATGTCCTCGCGCTCCGGCAGACCGGGGTCGTTGAAGTGAACATGCGCGTCGACGACGGCGGGAAGGACGTATTTTCCTTCGGCGCAGACCGTTTTATGCCCGAGCAGCATCCCCGGCGCGCCGATGGCGGCGATTTTTCCGTCCTCGGCGGCGATGTCCGCGCGAATGATTCCCGACGGCAGAACAGCCGTTCCGCCCGTGACGACAAGAGAAAAAACGTGATTATCCATTGAAAGACCTCTCGCGTTGCTTAAAATATGCGTTCATGCGCTCAAGCGTTTCTTCTGACGAGCGTGCCTGAAGCCGCCTGCGCGGTGAACTCGCCGCCGGAGCAGACGACACTGCCGCGCAGAATCGTCGTTTCCGGCAGACCTGTGCCGGAAAGCCCCGTAAACGCCGAAATCCTGTTGAGATAGTGAAGCGAGTCGGGCGTAATTGTCCACGGCGTGCGCGGATTTAAGACGACGATGTCGGCGTCAAAGCCGGGGAGAAGAGCGCCTTTGCGCCCCCACAGCCCAAACGCGCGCGCCGGTCCTTCGCTCAGCCTCTGAGCGACCAGCTCAGGAGAAAAGCCACGGCGCACAACCGCCTGGTCGAAAAACACCTGCACAAGACTTTGAATTCCGCTGATTCCGCCCCATGCTTTCAGCGTCCCCTGACGCTCGTCCTTCTCGTGCGGCGCGCAGGGCGAGTGGTCCGATGCGACGCACGACAGCGTCCCGTCGGCGACGTAGCTCCACAGCCTGTCGCGCTCAGATGCCGTGCGCAGAGGCGGCGCGCACTTGAACAGCATTCCGCGCTCCATCAAGTCGTCTTCAGTGAACGTCAGATAGTGAGAGCACGTCTCCGCCGTCAGGGGCAGCCCCTCGCGCTGAGCTTCCGCGATGAGCTCTGCGGCGTCGGGGTGGCTGACGTGGCAGATGTGCGCCCGCACGCCCGTCCTGCGCATCAGGTCTATGACGTTGCGGACGGCGAGAATCTCCGCGTCCGCCGGGCGCGTGTTCAGAAAGTCACGGCGGTCAGGCGTCCCCTTTTTCTGCGCCAGCTCCTCCTCATGCTTAATGACGGAGTAGTCCTCAGCGTGAAAGCCGATCATGCCCCCGAACGCGGCGACAGTCTGCATGGCGCGGCGCACCTGCCCCATGTTCAGCGAGCTGTAATCAGGCGACACCGGCCCGATGAACACCTTAAAGGCGACAACTCCCGCGTCGTGCATTCCCTTGAGTTCGCTCAAGTTGTCCTCGACAAGACCTCCCCAGAACGCGTAATCAGCCCACGCGCTGGGGCGAACCAGATCGTCTTTTCTGTGAAAAAGCGCAGCAGTCGTCAGAGCGGGTTCATTCTGAAGCGGCATGTCAACGACAGTCGTCACCCCGCCGAAGACAGCGGCGCGCGTGCCGTGGGCAAAGTCCTCGCGCCACGTAAATCCCGGGTCGTTCAGATGAGCGTGAACGTCAATCGCCCCCGGAAAAACGTATTTTCCCGAGGCGTCAAGAACCTGACGCGCTTCTAATCTGTGTGCGCTGTCCGTCAGAGCCGCGATTTTTCCGTTTGCCGCATACAAATTTCCCTTAAAAACTCCTTCAGGAGTGACAATCATTCCGTTCAGAAGCGCAAGGTCAAACATCTCTAAAAATCCTCCAGTGCCTGTTTTTTTATAGATGTATTATTTTAAAAAATAAAAAACACCAGAAAAAGAGATAAAAATAAAAGCAAGAGACTGAAAGCGTGGCGGTGAGGCATGACTCCCGCCGCGCCGTCTCCTGCTTTGCACGCTCATTCCGTTCTGTGAGAAAAGCGTCGTTTGCGAAAATTAGTTCACGCCGACCATTGAAGCGACAAGCGCCATGCGGACGGGGACGCTGAATCCGAGCTGCTTGAAGTACAGCTCAAACTCAGAATCGTCAATGGCGTAGTCGAACTCGACACTGTTTCTGGGCAGAGAGTGCATGATGCCGATTGTGCGGCCGGTTTTCTGCTTGATCTCCTTGAGCGCGTCAAGAGTGATGTAGAACTTGGAGATCTTCTCCATGAAGTCGTTTCGTGCCTGAGGATTGTCCTTGGGAACGCTGCAGCCGGGCAGATAGCACAGATGACACGTGCTCATGACGTCCATGAACTCCTTATTGGACAGGTCATAGTGAACTTCCATTCGGGCGCCGGCTTTCTGAAGCTTCTCCATGACCAGCGGGTGAATGGGGTGTTCTTTCAGGCCGACGTAGACAATTTCTGCACCCATGATGGCAAGTCCCATGGCGAACGAGTGACCGGAGCGGGCGCGAGACAGGTCAGAAGAGGCAATGCAGACGCGCAGACCGTCAAAACTGCCGCCGAACGCGCGGTACGCCGTGTACATGTCAAGAAGCCCCTGCGTCGGGTGCGTCTCGTTGCCCCAGCCGCAGCTGATGACGGGAACTTTTGCCGACGGCAGAACAGCCTTGACCGCTTCGTAATCAGGGTGGCGCAGACCGATGATGTTGGCGTAGTAGGACGCCGTGCGCAGATGGTCGGCAAGCGATTCGCCCTTGGCTGCCGACGAGTTTGTCGCAGGGCTGGACTCCGTCAGGACAGAGCCGCCGAGACGCAGCATCGCAAGCTCAGTGCTGAAGCGCGTGCGGGTTGAGGGCTGGAAGAAAAGCGCGCAGAGAACTTTCCCCTGAAGAAGATTGAGCCCCGTGCGCCAGTACGGCTCAATCATCGTCGCCGCCTTGAACAGGTGGTGGAACTGATCTCTCGTCAGATCGGTCAGAAATTCAAGGTTCTTGCCTTTTAAGTTGACAGCGTCCAGTTCGTCTTTGATCTGAAACGGAGCAAAATCTGCGGTGATAGCCATGGATACTTGATTCCTTTCGTTTGAGCGATAAATTTTTCAGTCACAGCGCGCCAAAGAAGCGCGCAACTCGGAAAAAACAGCTGCTGTTTAGATATCGACGTCGCGGTTGCAGTCTTTTGAGTAGATGTAGCTCAGACGCTCGCGGCCGGAAGCGTAGACGCACTGCTTGCAGAACGCGCCCATCCAGATGAAGTCCTCTTTCTGAACGGGAATCCACTCATCGTCCAGCAGATAGACACCCTCGCCGCTGGTGATGTACGCGCCGTGCTCCTGAACGTGCGTCTCGACGAACGGATGGCATCCGCCCGGCTCAAATGAGAGAATGTGGAAGTTCATGTCAAAGCCGATATCAGTAGGCAGGAAATCCTGAATGTAGACGTTTGCCATGTCGTCGTAAATGCGCTCAGGGATCTTCGTGTAGTCGCCGAAAACAGTGCGGGCGCTTGCACCTTCGACGGGAATGTAGCGCTGCTTGTACATGAGAATTCTGACCGTCTTGCCGGAGTCGTTGCGCATGCTCATGTTCTTGTCAGCCGGGGCATAGGCGTAGCCGCCCTTTGCCAAAACCTGCGTCTCGTCGCCGATGGTGACCGTCAGAGCGCCGTCGCCGTCAAAGCAGCAGACAAACGTCTCAACACCGTCGCCGCCCCACGGGCGCGTCGTGTGCGCGCCGGGCTCGACAGTCGAGACGTACTGAACAAAACTGGGACCGTATTTCGGAGAAGCGATGATGCTCGTCTTGAATCCCTCAAAGCCCGGAATGACGTTCAAAACGCGTCCTTCCGGCGGAATGATGGAATAAACCCCGTTCTTAACCACTGCGCGGCTGCTCAGAAGACCTTTCGGATAACCCATAATGACACCCTCCTAAAAAGTTAATGATTAAAGTGAAAACAGCTTTCGCCGATTAAACCAATTGCGCTACTCCATAGGAAACGCCGGAGCGAAAAAGACCTCTCGCGGAAGATGCTGATAATCGCGTTCGAGATAGGAGTTCTTCATCTTGTCGTAGTAGGCTTGAGCCCGTTTTATTAGAACTGACTCGTCAATTCCCGTCAGATGGCCGTCTTTGAAGACGCAGCGTCCGTTGATGATAGACAGTTTCAAATCACGTCCTCCGCCGCAGCTGACTAAGGTGCGCAGAGGGTCGTCAATCGGTCCGATGTGCCTGCCTGTCAGGTCAAACACGACGATGTCCGCTTTTGCGCCGGCGCAAAGGCGTCCCAGATCGTCGCGTCCGAGCGCTTTCGCGCCGCCGAGCGTCGCTGCGTTGAAGAAGTCGGCATAACGGTTGTTCTCAGGACTTCTGTCAACCCGGCGCGCCATGTAGCTTCCAATTTTGATGTTTTCCAAAATGCTTGCCGGGAAAGTGTCCGTTCCCATCGCCATGTTCACTCCCGCTGCTTTGTAGCGGCCGAACGACTGAAGCGCAATGCCGCTTCTGGCGTAGACAAGCGGACAGTGAATCACCGTCGTTCCCGTTTTGACGAGGATTGACATGTCATCGCCCGGAACAGGATCGGGCAGTTCATCGTATCCCTGAGTGAATAATCCGTGAGGAATCAAAGTTTTGTTGCCGAGGAAGTTCAGACTCTCAAGAAGCTGAATGGGGCTTTTGCCGTGGTGTTTGGCGATCCACTGGTATTCAAAAAGCCCCTGCGCGGCGTGGAGGCGAACAGGACAGCCGAGGCGCTCAGCTTCTTTTTTCGTGCGGAGGAGGCTTTCGACGGTCTGCGTTTCAATCCGTTCGGGAACAAGCGCGCCGCAGATCAGACCGTCGTATGCGCCGTCATATTTCTCGACAAAGCGAACGGCATTTTCGAGTCCCTTATCGCCCGACTCCGTGTCGTAAACGACCTCAATCGTTCCGTCAGGCGAGACAACGCGCATTCCGTACTGATAGCTCGGACCGAGATAGACGCGCAGACCCAAAGTTCCGGCGTTGTGCGCTGCGGCTTCAATCTCTTTGTACGTTTCCGCGCACTTCTTGTACAGAACCGACGTAATCGGCATGGCTGTCGTCGTCCCGTTGCGGATGAGTTCGGCGTAGGCAAAGAGCGACTTAAAAGCTTCTTCTTCTGCTGTCATCGGCTCATACGGGCCCTTGTCGTAATATTCTTTTGACCAGAGCAGAGAAGATGACATATCAGAGGGGATTTCGCACGAAATCATGCCGTGATCGATATCTCCAAGAGCGTCAAGGTCGATGAACCCGGGGCTGATAATTGCCTCGCCGCAGTCAATTGACTCATCGACTGCGCCGGGATACGGATCTTTCCCGACGTAAATGATGTCGTGCCCCTCATAGACGACGTGACCGTTTTCAAGAACTTTGTGACCTGTCCCGTCGAAAGCGATTACATAGTGGGCGCTTAGCTGTTTCTTCATGTCTTTTCAGTCCTTTTTTGCGTGTTATGGACGGCTGATCAGCGACGAGTAGTCAACGCGCTGCTCATCAAGCCAGCCCTGACTATGCCCCCAGAACGTGGACGGAAGTTTCATGTGTTTCTCGAGTCCGGCTCTGCGGATTGTCGCCCATGCTTCTTCATGACCTATCTGAAGCACGCTCGGTTCGTCAACCGTCAGAACTTTGCGCTGTTCCATGATAATGCGTCCGTCAACCATGACGGTTTCAACGTCGTGCCCGACCGCTTCATAAATGAGGCGGTGAACCGGCATGATGTCGGGGACAAGGTGAGGCTGCCACATGTTGACGACGATGATATCGGCTTTCTTGCCTGCTTCCAGAGAACCGATTTCATCGTCCCAGCCGACAGCTTTTGCCGCGTCGATTGTGACCATCTCAAGCAGTTTTCCAGGGGGAAGAAGGCACGAATCGTGGACGAGAAGCTGCTGAATCAGCTGTGTTTTCCGCGCCGCCTGGAACAGATCGAATGAGACGTTGGGCGCGCAGCCGTCTGTCGTGATGGCGACATTGGCGCCGAGTTCCAGAAGCTCTGGAATGGGGCAGCGTCCTTTTCCCTGTCCGGGGCCGGGGGCGCTGGTGACGTGCGTACCCGTGTCGGCGAGGATTTTTGCCTCTTCAAATGAAATTCCCGTGCAGTGCTGAATGTGGACGTCTGGCCCCAGAAGCGCGTTTTCATCTCTGGCGGCGACGCGGATCATTCCGCCGAACGCCTCGGTATGGATTCGCGTGTCATATTGAGCGGCGATTTTTCTGACTTCGCGCATCATTCTGCGATCGTGCTCTGTCAGATTTGTGGCGACGTCGGCAGCCGATGGGCCGGATCCGAAAATTGACGTCAAGAGGACAAAAGGAGCGATAAAAACGCGGATTCTGTCGCAGGCGCCATGATTCCACATGGCGATAGCGGCTTCTGCTCCCGCCATGACTTCTTCAAAGCTCACTTCTTTTTCTACGCGTTTGCCGTCAACAATTCGGCTGAATTTTCTCGGGTACGGGGGATTGCAGGGACCTACCGCGACGATTCCTCTGATTCCCATCTCTGCATATGCCTTGGCGTTGTTGCAGGCAAAAACGGGATCGTCGCTTCTCTGTGCTGAGCTGATGACGCTGACGCCGCACGTAACGCCCATCTTCAGGCGTTCCAGTGAGGCGACAAGTCCTTCGTGATACCAAAAATCATCAGTTGTAAAGTGATGGTATGTTGGTGTTGCGATGTGCATCCAATGACTGCGCGTGTCGCAGCCGATGCCTTTTATCAGAGCGTGCCCGGCATGTCCGTGCGCGTCGATAAGCCCCGGCATGATCACTTTGTGCGAGCAGTCGATCATTTTTCGCGGCTCATATCGTGCCAAAAGCGAAGCGGTGTCGCCGACTTCAAGTATATTTTTGCCCGAAACTGCGACAGCGCCGTCTTCCAGAATGCGCCTCTGAGGATCCATTGTGATAACAGTGCCGTGGCACAGCAGAATGTCTGCGCTCTGTTTGATATTCTCGGACATTTTTCTCATGCTCCTCTTTATGCGCGTGTGCATGTCTTTTTCATATCCCGGAAGAGAGCCGAAGCCCTCTTCCGGGATTTTTGATGTTTTACCAAACTGCTGAACAGATAAGGCGTTTACTTGGCGAACGTGGTGAGCCACAGGCGCGGCATTCCGCGGGTGTTGATGTCGAAGCTCTCAATGTTCTTGTTGACGCCGAAAATCGTCTCGTTGACGCTCCACCACAGGGCGGGAACTTCGTCGAGGAGATACTGCTGAACTTTCTTGTACGCTTCAGCGCGCTCGGGTCCGTCGGGAAGACGCAGACCTTCGTCCATGGCGGCGTCAAACGCGGCGTTCTTGTAGAAAGAGTAGTTGTTGCCGCCGATTCCCTTGGAGTGGAATGTTCTGCCGAACGTGTACTCAGGATCGGGAAGGTTGTTTCCCCATCCGCTGACGAACAGGTCGTGCTTGCCCTGGCGGCAGCCGTCGAGGAACGTTCCGTACTCCATGACTTTGATGTTGAGCGTAATGCCGATTTCAGCCATCATGCTCTGAATGATCGTCGCGGCGTCGACGCGCTCTTTTGATTCGTTCGTCCAGATTTCAAGCGTAAGTCCGTCTTTAATGCCGGCTTCTTTGAGAAGAGCTTTTGCCTTTTCAATGTTCACTTCATGCGCAGGAATTGTTTCATCGCAGTAGGGGAATCCCTTGGGAAGCGGACCGTTGGGAGCGTAACCGATGCCTCTCCACACGACGCGCTGCATGGCTGCGGTGTTAATGGCAAGGGCAATCGCTTTGCGGACGCGGACATCGTTCAAGGGAGCTTTTTCGCAGTTGAGGCCAATGTACTCGCTTCTGAATGAAGGACGTCTCAGGAGCTTCAGTCTGGGGCTTTCAGCGATACGCTTCAGGTCGGTGTGGTGAATGTTGTACGCCACGTCGATTCCGCCGCTTTCAAGCTCAATGGTTCTGCTTGAAGTTTCGGGAATAGCGCGGATGATCAGGTTCTTAAATGAGGGTTTCTGACCGTAGTAGTCGTCGAAACGCTCCATGACGACTCTGTCGCCTTTTGACCAGCTGACAAATTTGAACGGGCCGGTTCCGATGGGAGTCTTTTCGTGGAGACCTGACTCGACGGCTTTCTTGGAGACGATGCCGCCCCATGATTCACCGAGGGCGTAGAGGAACGGAGTTTCGGGGGCTTTCATCGTGATCTTGACGGTGTGCGAGTCAACGATGTCGACAGACTGAATTCCCTTGATGAGCGCGTGTGCGGCAACGCCGACGGGGCTCAGAGCGCGGTCGAGTGTGAACTTGACGTCTTCGGCGGTGCACTCTTCGCCGGTGTGGAACTTAACGCCCTTGCGGATGTAGAAGACCCATTCAGTGGGCGTCGGACGCTCCCAGCGCTCGGCAAGCATCGGCTCAATGCGTCCGTCAGCGTTGATGTAGACGAGGTTATCGAACATCTGGAGGTGAACATTTGCCGATACGTTGTCAGATCCGCGGAGCGGGTCAAGCGTGCGGATATCGGCGATGTTTGCGACGGTCAGAGTATCTTTAGCGTGAGCTGATGAGGCTACGGCGGCGGCAAAAAGAACGCCGCAGAGAAGTTTTTTGATATTCATGTTAAGAATTCCTCTTTCCCTCAGTTATTTAAGCTTGACGGTGTTGAACTCGAAAATGCCTCTGATGTGGTTGGGGAAGAACGAGATTCTGTCACTGTTGATGCCGGTTACGTGTTCGCCGACGCTCCAGTAGACGGCGGGAACTTCTTCAACGAACATCTTCTGAACTTTCTTGTAGACGGCTTCGCGCTCAGGACCTTCGGGGAGAAGAGTCGCTTCGTCAAGAAGCTTGTCGAATTCGGGATTGCTGTAGAAAGCGATGTTGGTCGTTCCAAGTCCGCGGGTGTGATACAGACGTGAAAGGGCGTACTCAGGATCGGGAAGGTTGTTGCCCCAGCCGGAGAACGTAATCTGGTGCTCGCCGCGGTCCTGCATGTCAAGCAGAGCGCCGTATTCAAGAACGCGGATTTCAGCCGTGATTCCGACTTCGGCAAGCTGCGCCTGGACGATGGTCGCGGCGTCGACGCGCTCTTTTGCTTCGTTGACGGAGATGACGACGTGGAGATCTTTAACGCCGGCTTCTTTCAGAAGAGCCTTTGCGCCTTCAACGTCGCGCTCGCGGACGGGAAGGGTCGTGTCGCAGTAGCGCATGGCTTCGGGGAGAGGTCCGTTGGGGGCGTATCCGATTCCGCGGTAGATGGCGCGCTGCATTCCGCGGACATCAAGCGCCTTGGAAATAGCACGGCGCACGCGCACGTCGTTAAACGGAGGCTTGGAGCAGTTGAAGAGCATGAAGTCAACGCGGAGCGCGGGACGGCGGACAAGCGAAAGATGCTTGTTGCGCTCAATGCGCTTGATGTCGTTGACGTGGATCTGGTAGGAAACATCAACGGCGCCGCTTTCAAGCTCGATAGTGCGGACGGAAGTCTCAGGCACGGCGCGGATAATCAGGTTCTTGAACTGAGGCTTCTCTCCCCAGTAGTCATCGTTGCGCTCAAGGATAATTCTGTCGCCTTTTTTCCATTCAACGTACTTGAACGGGCCCGTGCCGACAGGATTCAGGGCGTGTTTTTCCTTCAGCTCTTCGACGGCAGCTTTGCAGACGACGCTGCCCCAGACTTCGGAGAACGCGTAGAGCAGGGGCGTGTAGGGCTGCTTCATGTTGATTTTGATGGTGTAGTCGTCAATGATTTCAACGTTTTTGATGTCTTTCAGGAGGACGTTTGAGCCGGTGGCAGTCAGAGAGCTCATGCCTCTGTCGATGGTGAACTTCGCGTCAACGGCGGTGAAAGGCATTCCGTTGTGGAATTTGACGCCCTTTCTCAGGTGGAGAATGTAAGTCAGATCGTCAGGCTGTTCCCAGCTGACGGCAAGACGGGGAACGAGTTTTCCGTCTTTATCCTGGAAAATCAGGTGGTCATAAATCTGCAAAAACGTGTTGGCTGAAGCCGCGTCACCGGTGAAGATGGGGTCGAGCGTCTTCAGATCCGCGCCGTTGGCGACGACGAGCGTGTCGGGATCTTTTGCTGCGAACGCGGCGCTGCACGCCAGGACGCTGCAGAAAAGAACTGCGCTTGCCAGAACTTTCAATTTCCTGCTCATCTGCATTTGTGTTTCCCTCCTAATATGATTGTGTTCACCGCGGCTGGCCGCAGAGAAGCCTAAAGTTTTCCTGCCATGTGGCAGCTGACGAAGTGACCGGGGGCAAACTCGCGAAGCTCAGGCGACTGCTTGAGGCATACGTCCTGTCTGTAGCGGCAGCGTCCGGCAAAGCGGCATCCGGCGGGCGGGTTGATGGGGCTTGGCACGTCGCCCTCAAGGATGATACGGTTTTTCTGCTGTCCGACTTTGGGAATCGGAATGGCGGAAAGAAGCGCCTGAGTGTAGGGGTGAAGGGGATTTTTAAAGATGGTCTTGTAGTCGGTCAGCTCAACGATCTTGCCGAGGTACATGACAGCGATTCTGTCGGAAAGGTGTTTGACGACGCTGAGGTTGTGCGAAATAAAGATGTAGGTGTAGTTGTTCTCTTTCTGAAGCTGATGGAGCAGGTTTAACACCTGCGCCTGAATGCAGACGTCAAGGGCTGAAACCGGCTCGTCGAGAACGATAAACTCCGGATCAAGCGCCAGAGAGCGGGCAATTCCGATTCTCTGACGGCGGCCGCCGTCAAGCTCGTGGGGGTAGGCGCCGACAAGGCGCTGCGCCAGACCGACGGTGTCCATCAGCCGACGGATTTTCTCCGACATCTCCTTCGCGCTGCGGCAGACTTTGTTGACGATGAGCGGCTCTGCAATCAGTTCGGACACTGACAGACGAGGGTTGAGGCACGAATAGGGATCCTGAAAGACAATCTGTACTTTCTTGCGCATCTCTTTCATCTGAGAAAGCGGCAGATTGACGATATCTTTTCCCCAGAACTTCACTTCGCCGGAAGTCGGTTCCAGAAGGCGAATCATCGCGCGTCCAAGCGTCGACTTGCCGCAGCCAGACTCGCCGACGAGGCCGAATGTCTCGCCGCGGAAAATATCGAATGACACGTCATCGACCGCGTGAAGAAGTCCTCTGGGCGTCTGGAAAAACTTTTTGAGGTTCTTCACCTGAACCATAGGCTGTAAATTCTGCTGCGCTGTATCGTTCATGCTACTTACCTCCGCAGGCTTTCTTCGCCGCGACCCTGACGGGGCATGCGACAAAATGATTGGGCTCTACTTCGACCATGACGGGCACATTCTTGGAGCACTCCTCCGTCGCATAGGGGCAGCGGGGGTGGAAGCAGCAGCCTGACGGCAGATTTGTCGGATCAGGCATGAGCCCGTGGATGACTTTCAGCTCTTCCTGCTCCGAGTCCAGGTCAGGCAGAGAGTTAAACAGTCCTTCTGTGTAGGGGTGGAGCTTTCGGTTGTACAGCGCTTCTGTCGTGCCGTACTCGACGACGCGCCCCGCGTACATGATGGCTACTTTGTCGCACATCTCAGCGACGATGCCCAAGTCGTGCGTGATCATGATCATTGACGTCTTGAACTTCTCTTTCAGTTCGTGCATCAGCTCAAGAACCTGAGCCTGAATCGTCACGTCAAGGGCTGTTGTCGGCTCATCGGCGATGAGCAGCGTCGGGTCGCACGCCAGTGCAATCGCGATGACGACGCGCTGCTTCATGCCGCCGGAGAACTGGTGGGGATATGCGCTGCCTCGCTCGCGCGGAATGCCGACGAGTTCAAGCATGTCGCCGGCGCGTTTCATCGCGTCAGCTCTGCTTCCTTTGCTGTGCAGCTCGACCATTTCCGCAATTTGGTTGATAACAGGCATGACGGGGTTGAGACTCGTCATCGGATCCTGGAAAATCATGGCGATCTGTCCGCCGCGAATGGCGCGCATCTCTGCTTCGCTCTTCATCAGAATGTCGTCGCCCTGGAAGATAATTGTGCCGGAGACGACCTTTGAGGGAGGTGTCGGCAGAAGACGCATGATGCCGAGCGCTGTCGTCGTTTTTCCTGCGCCTGTTTCGCCAACAAAGCCGAGCGTTTCTCCGACGCCGAGCTGAAGATTCAGTCCTTCAACGGCGTGAACCGTTCCGCTTTCAGTGACGTAATGTATGGAGAGATCTTTAATTTCCAGCAGATTTTCAGTTTTTACAGTGTCTGTCATGGCTGTTTCTCCTATCTCTTCAGCTTGGGATCCAGCGCGTCGCGCAGACCGTCCCCAAGAAAGTTCAGGGCGAGGATTGTAATCATGATGGCAAGACCGGGGAACATCGTCATGTACGGGTAGTCTCTGATGAACGTTCTGCCGTTGGAGAGCATAGCGCCCCATTCAGGAACGGGCGGCTGAATTCCAAGGCCGATGAACGAAAGTCCCGCTGCTGTCAGGATAGCCGACGCAACGCCCAGAGTTGCCTGAACGATGAGCGGGGAAAGACTGTTGGGAATGATGTGCTTGAGAATAATTCTTCCGCTGCCTGCACCGACAGCGCGAGCTGCTTCGATGAACTCCTGTCCGCGGATTGTCAGGACAGAACTGCGGATGATTCGGGCATATCGGGGCGTCGTTGAGATGCCGACAGCGATCATCAGGTTTCTCAGTCCCGGTCCGAGCGCAGCGGCAATCGCGATGGCGAGCAGCGTGCTAGGAATTGACAGAAGAACGTCCATGACGCGCATAATAACGTTGTCAAGGCGTCCGCCGTAGTAACCCGCAATAGAGCCGCACAGACCGCCCAGGATAATGGCGATTCCGACGGCGATGAATCCGACGAAAAGCGAAACTCTTGAACCGTAGATGACGCGGCTGAATATATCGCGACCGAACTCATCCGTGCCGAAGATATACTCTGCGCACGGCTCAGTGTACGCCATCATCAGATTCTGTTTTGCGTAGTGGTACGGGGCGACATAATCGGCGAACACAGCCACCAGAATGAGCAGGACGACGACAAAAAGACCGATAAGCGCCAGAGGACTGTGTTTGAAGCGTGCGATAATTCCGCGGATACCTTGCTGGTTCACTGCTTTATCTGACATAGTTATGACTCCCTCTTAAGATGGACGGTACTGTGATTTGATACGCGGGTCGATGTACGAGTAAAGAATGTCAACGAGAAGGTTGACGATGCAGAATGCCACGGCGATAAAAAGAACTCCGCCCTGCACGACGGGGTAGTCTCTCATCTTGATGGCGTCGACCATCAAGCGCCCGATTCCCGGAATGGAGAAAATCGACTCCGTGATCAGCGCGCCGCCCAGGAGGTTGCCGAACTGAAGACCGACGATGGTGACAATAGGAATAAGAGCGTTCTTCAGGGCGTGACTCCAAATGATGACGGATTCTTTCTGGCCTTTCGCGCGTGCCGTTCTGATGTAGTCCTGACGCACGACGTCAAGCATGCTTGAGCGCGTCATTCGCGTGATGATGGCGACAGACTGAGCGGCAAGAGCAACTGACGGAAGGACCATCGCGGAAAACGAGTCAAAACCGGATGAAGGGAACCAGCCGAGATTGACTGAGAAGAAAAGAATCAGGAGAAGCCCGGACCAGAATATGGGCATTGAAATGCCGATCATCGCGAAAATCATTACAACTGAGTCAAATATTGAGTACTGTTTGACGGCGGAAACAATGCCGCACGGTATTCCTATGATGATGGCGACGAGAACTGCCAGAGCGGAAAGCAGAACGGTGGGGGGGAATGCCGCCAGAATATCCGTCATGACGGGACGCTTTGTCACGTAAGAAACGCCGATGTCGCCTTTCGTGACTGCCTTGTAGATGTAGCGCCCGAACTGAACGAAGAACGGATCATCAAGACCTTCTGCCCGCCGGAATTCCTTAATAGCCTCTTCGCTCACCTGCTCCCCGAGGACGATTCGCGCGGGGTCGCCGGGGGTAATGTACAAGAGAGAAAAGACGATGAATGCAACTCCTAACAATACCGGCAGCAACGTGAGAATACGTTTGACAACAAATCTCCACATATTGACTGTGCCTCCCCATAAATTTGATTAATGCCGAGTGAAAACTAAAACATAAAATTTTCTGATATGCTCAGTCAGTAAAATACTTCCTGAAGCCGTTTCTTTTCTTTGTTATCTTACGTTGAAGTTTTGAGGATTACATTAGGACTTCATGACAAAAACTGAACGGAGCGGTTAGACTCCTGACATGAAAATGTAAATTTTAGGTCAAGCAATAGATTTCACATAACAAAAAACGCCCGGTATTTTGTGAATAAATCACAAAATACCGGGCGTTTGGATTGTTTTCAAAATGTTTTGCTGTTCACAATCTGCATGATCTTGAGCGCGACGTTGAGGTTGAGGCGTTCTTCGCTGCTGCTGAGGTCGCTTCCGAGGAGCTCGCAGATTTTGTCAAAACGGTAGCGCAGTGTGTTGTAGTGGACGGCGAGGTCGCTGGCGGCCTGTTTCATCTGCCAGTTGTTGCGGATAATCGCGTTGAGCGTCTGAATCAGCTCGCCGTGTTTTTCGGCGTCAAATCGGAGCAGCGGGTCAAGCTGTTCGCGGCAGAATGTCTGCGCGTCCTGTCCTTTGCAGACTGACGCGAGAAACGAAAAAATTCCCAGCTCGTCCCAGAACACGGTTTGCGCTGTGCCGCGCAGAGGTCTGATGATGTCAATGGCTTTTTTTGCCTCGGCGTAGCTCTCGTGGCACTGAAAGCAGCTCTCTTTAAAGCGCCCGACGCCGATTGTGACAGTAAGGTCGCATCGGTCTCTGATCTCCGCTTGAATCTGC
Organism: Pyramidobacter sp.; assembly: GCA_034101315.1. Lineage (GTDB taxonomy): Bacteria > Synergistota > Synergistia > Synergistales > Dethiosulfovibrionaceae > Pyramidobacter. Next base: position 1,114 of record JAXEJY010000050.1, on the reverse strand, counting down.
GCCAGCTCTTTTTTCAGGCGCGACTTGTCTTGCCGGTCGGGTGAAAAATCCAGAAAAACGGCGGCGTCGCTCATGGTCGTGTAGGGGATTTTGGGGCAGTGTCTGCGCATGGTTGACCTGATGACGGCGAACAGCATTTTCTTTGACTCTTCCAGCGTTGAGTACGCGGCGTTGGCGGATGACTCGAGGTATTTCTTGTAGTCGTCGATGTCGAATACGATGGCGCGAACCCAGCCTTTTAAGTCCCAGCCGAAATGCCCTGCGCGGTTGTAGATCTCTCTCTGATAGTGGATGTTGTTCAGGATGAGGTCTTGGACGAATTCGTCGCGGTATCGGCGCTCTGCCTCGCGCGTTACCATCTCTTTCTGGACGCACAGAAGAAGAGCTGTGCGCGCGTGTTCGAGGGACGTGCGCCACTGTCTGTCGTCTGAGGGGCGGCGGGGCGGCGTGTTGACGATGATGTAGCCGTACACTGTGCCGCCTGATGAGACTTTTTCGCAGAAGAATTTTTCCTGAACGTCGCGCAGAGAGTTTTCGGCGACGAACGTCTGAAAGTCTGCCGATTTGGCGCTGAAATGAATCTCCTGCGTCGGGAGGCTGAAAAATGCGACGTCTTCGCGGATGAAGAGCTGAAGGTTGTACAGAACCTGATCCAGCGTTCCTCCCTCGGCGACGAGCTGGGAGAATGACCGGAGCACCATCTCTGAAAATCGGATATCGGCTGCCTGTTCGTTGATGATTCTCCCCAGTATGGTCGCGATGACGTCGGCAAACGCCAGGCGCATGGGCAGCTCTAGGATCGGGAAATTCATTGAATCCGCCAGGTTTCTGACGTCGGACGGCAGTTCTGTGATGAATCGCCCAAGTTTTATGCACATAGCGGCGGCGTTTGAGGACTGGATTTCCTGAACGAGATTGAGCAGTTTCTCCGGGTCTTCTCGCGCCAGATACGCGCTCGTCAGAAGCAGTTCTCCGCCGCGAAGCCAGTGGGCGATGTCGGGCGCTTCCATGACGTTGACGTTGATTACCTCTCGGTCCAGCCCGCCCGCGCCGGCAAGGACGCGGATGCCTTTCAGGTCGGCAAGGGTGAGCAGGTCTCTTACTCTTAATGACA
>JAXEJY010000049.1:0-5904 GCA_034101315.1 Pyramidobacter sp. | reverse complement strand
GTTCCCGATGAAAAGAAAAGCTGGGCTCGCCATTCGAGTTCAGACGCACTTCAGCCTTTGTCGTCGGCAGGTGCAGCTTGACGACGGTAGCCGACTCGTCGACGTTCTCTTCTCTCATGACCTTAAAAAGCGCGTCAGCGGCGTCGTCGCAGCCAATCGCGCCGCAGAACGCCGCCGGCAGTTCAAGCCGCGCCGCGCCGACAGCCGTGTTGAAGGGCGAGCCTCCCGGCGTCGATGTGACGAGCGTTCCGTGCTCATCGTAAAAACAGTCTGTCAGAGCTTCTCCGAAAAATAAAATCGGTTTCATGTCATTTCCTCCTGATGTGTCGCGAAAAGTTGTGAAAAAAGCGTGTAAACGCACTTCGGCGCCGCGCGCTGCAAACTCCTTTAGTTTATCACAAAGACAGCGGACAGTGACTGAAAACGATTGACGGCTGAGCCGAGAACTATGATAATATACGGAAGGAACTGGGGGTGTCGCGTTCTTGCGGCTGAGAGGAGACACGTGAGGTCTCAACCCTTGGAACCTGATCCGGTTCATGCCGGCGCAGGGAAGTTGCTGCAGCAGTCTGGCCGTCCCTGTAATATTTTTTTCAGGAGGGGTCTTATATGAACTCAAAGACTCGGTATCTCGCGGAGGCAGCGCTGACTGTAGCGCTGACGTTGGTGCTGTCGGAAGTCAAGATCTTCCGCATGCCGCAGGGAGGTTCTGTAACGCTGGAAAACGTCCCGCTGATCATCATGGCAATGCGCTGGGGATTGGCGCGGGGAATGGCTGCCGGAGCGGTGTCCGGTCTGCTTCAGTTCCTCATCGGCGGCTATATGGTGCATCCGGTGCAGATGCTCCTTGATTATCCAGCCGCGTATGCTCTGCTGGCGCTGGCGGCGTTTTTCCCGCGCAGAACGTCTTGGGGCGTTCTTGCTGCGTCCGCCGCGCGCATGGCGTGCCACGTGGCGTCAGGCGTGATCTTCTTCGCGTCCTACGCGCCCGAAGGAACCCATCCTCTTGTGTATTCGCTGATGTACAACGGCGGCTACATGACGGTCAACACAGTTCTTGCGCTCATCATCGTGCCGCTTGTCCTGCCGCGTCTGCGCAGAATCTGACGCTTCGCGGCTGAGTGTCCGCCCCAAAACGCAGAAGCGAGGTGTGTGAGTTGAGGAAATTACTGTGCCTGTGTCTCCTGTTTGTCCTGTGCGCTTCCGCTGCTGCCGAGTCACCCGTTGAAACGTTCCGTTCGTCCAACGGGCTTCTTCCAGACGTTCCCGGGGGAAACACCTATTCGTCGGCTGTTCTCGTGCAGGAGATGAAACTGCGCCTTATTCAGGACGACCGTGAGCGCTTCGACACGCTGTACAAACTTCTGACGAAATATTTCCAGTCGCCCCTGACGCTTTTGTACACTCGACTTGACGCATCGCTCAAGCCCGTTGCATGGGAGAACAGCACTGGCACAGACCTTCAGGCATGCCGAGTGCTTCTCGACGCCGCGGCGAAATGGAAAAACTGGGAGTATCAGGAGCGCGCTCTGAAAATCGCGGGGCGGATTCTTCGCCACAACGTCCGCCATGGCATTTTGATCAACGGCGCGGCGTGGAAAGAACGCGTGTCGCGAATTTACAGCCTGTACGAGCCGGCGCTTTTTCTGAATCTCAGCATTATCGATGTGCAGCTCCTCCTGCGCCTCCAAAGCCTGTTGCCGGTGTGGGAGCCCGTGGTGCAGCGAGCGCTTGGAATTCTGCTTGCCGGAAGCGGCGGAAAGCCTCCGCGCCAGCACTACAACGTCGAAAAAAAACGTTACACTCATGCTGATCAGACCTCGACAGAGTATCTCTGGATCATGGTGCACATGATCGACGGCGGACTTGTTCCTATAGGCAGCATGGACAGCCTGATGAAACGGGCCGGCGGAGATCCGGCGAACCTCGTCAAAACCGGCAAGGTGACAGTCGCGTCGGGCGCTTTGACAGCGTACATCTTCGCAAAGACGGGCCATCACGCGGCGTCGCAGAGAATCCTCACAGCGATGGAGGCTCATTTTGCGGACGAAAACGGTCTGCTGTGCGATCCGGGCAAGCCGGCATCGCTCGGCGACAATCTGCTCTACCTTTTCGTCAAAGAAGTGCTCAAAACCAAAGAGCCGTAATTTTTCGGCAGCACAAAACCCCCTTTGCGCGGCAGTGCAGACAGCGCAAAGGGGGTTTTTGTCATAAAATCAGTCGGCCTGCGAGCGGATCTTTTCAGTCAGAGCGCAGAGACGCTTTCTGAGGCAGTACAGAACTCCCGCGCCGATGATCGCGCCGGGGACGCTGCTCATGAGGAACGACGCCGAGAAGAACCCGAAACCAAGGCTTTTGTTCATCATCGGAGCGATGATCAGCGAGCTTGCCCACGCGCCGATAATCCCCGTACCGAACGGCTCAGCGCACGCCGCGGCAATTTTCCAGCGCTCAGGAAGCGCCCGTGCGGCAAGCCCTGCGCAGAATGCGCCGAACATGCTCCCCGGAAACGCGAAAAGACTGCCCGTTCCGGCAAGGTTGCGGATGAGACTCGTCACAAAAGCGGCTCCCATTGCCCACCATGGTCCGAGCAGAACACCTGCGATAACGTTGATGCTGTGCTGAAACGGAAAACACTTTGTCGGTCCCATCGGGATCGAAACGACCGACAGCACGACACCGGCGGCAGCGAGCACGCCGGCGGTGATTGCCTTGCTCATGATGTTTTTGCTGAAACTCTTTGACGGTTCCATTCATACCATCTCCTTAGTGATGAATAAAAAAACAGCAAAAAAAACAGCCCCGTTGAAAGTGAACGGGGCTGTTTTTGAGCGCTTCTTTCTCGCTCCCTGCGTCGGCATTAACCGAATCAGGTAAAAAAGGGTCGAAAGCAGAACGCTTTCCTCTCAGCCCGCCGCACAGCGCGGCGTTTCAGCTCCCCCGCGGACACTATTCTTTTGAATCAGATTATCCTCTTTTGAAATGATTCTGTCAATTGCCGAAAGAAGTTCCGTCGCTTGGGGGCGCGGGCATTGAAATTTGCTCCGGAAGCCTGTATAACAAAAGAAGAAAATACGCAAGATAATACGTAAGATAATACGCAAGACCGCGGAGGTGCTTTATGAAAGAGTATAAACCGCCATTTGCTTTAACTCATGAAATTGTGTCGTATGTATCCTCAATTTCAGAAAAATTAGGACGCATCGCATCGCTCAAGAATCTTGAAGCAAAACCGCACTTGAGAAAAAACAATAAAATTAAGTCCATCCATTCTTCGTTGAAAATCGAAGCGAACTCCTTGACTCTGGGGCAGGTTCGAGACGTTATCAATGGCAAAATGGTTCTTGGAGAACAAAGAGAGATACAAGAGGTGAAAAACGCTTATGCAGCGTACGACCGGTTTTCAGAAATCGACCCTTATAGTATCTCTCACCTCAAGCAGTTTCATGGAATGATGACAAAATACCTAACGGAGCAATCAGGAGAGTTTCGCGCGGGAGAAGAAGGCGTTTTTAACGGCAGCCAGTGCATTTTCATGGCTCCGCCGGCTCGGTTCGTGCCGCAGCTGATGGAGGATTTGTTCAGCTGGGTGACGTCGGTAAAAGATGACGTCCATCCGCTGATCGTGAGCAGTGTCTTCCACTATGAATTTGTATTCATCCACCCTTTTTCAGACGGCAACGGCAGAATGGCGCGGTTCTGGCATACAGCTCTTCTGGCACAATGGAAACCGGTCTTTGAATTTATCCCAATTGAAAGCCAGATTGAGAAATTTCAGGACGAATACTATAAAGCCATTGCTGCGTGTCATGTTGCAGGGGAATCCACGGTTTTTGTTGAATTTATGCTCGCGCAGATTGATAAAATACTGGATGAAATGATTGTTCAGAGCAAAAAAGAAAATGAACAGCTTTCAGAAGCCGTTAAAAATCTGCTTGACGCCATGGAGTACGACATTCCGTACACAAGCGTAACTCTTATGGAGCGGTTAGGGCTGAAATCACGAGAGGGTTTTCGAAGAAACTATCTGCAGCCCGCCCTTGAATTGAATCTCATTCAAATGACACTTCCAGATAAACCGAGCAGCAGAAATCAGAGGTATGTGAAAGTATAAAGAACGGGCAGAGAAATAGCCCACACGCCTGCGTAACAACTGCAAAGATTTGTACCGCTCTATAGGGCAATTGATCAACAGAAAATGGAATTGGGGGAATCAATCATGGCTGATAAGAACAATGTCAACATTGGCTTTGAAAAACAAATATGGGATGTCGCCTGTGCATTGTGGGGGCATATTCCCGCCGCGGAATATCGAAAGATTATCATCGGCTTGATTTTCCTTCGCTACATTTCAAACGCGTTTGAAAAACGCTACAACGAGCTTGTCGCCGAAGGAGAAGGATTTGAGGAAGATCGCGACGAATATATTTCAGAGAACATTTTCTTTGTTCCTGAAAAAGCGCGATGGGCAACCATCGCTTCAGCCGCGCATACTCCGGAAATCGGCACAGTGATCGATGAAGCGATGAAAGCGATAGAAAAAGAGAATCATTCTCTGAAAGGCGTTTTGCCGAAAAATTACGCAAGCCCCGATTTGGATAAGCGCGTCTTAGGCGATGTTGTCGATTTATTCACAAATATGGATATGACCGATACCGCTCAGGGCAAGGACCTTCTCGGCAGAACCTATGAGTATTGTATCGCTCAGTTCGCCGCGTATGAAGGCAAAAAAGGCGGCGAGTTCTACACTCCGTCTTCCATCGTCAAAACAATCGTGGCAATTTTAAAACCGTTTAATAACTGCCGCGTCTATGACCCGTGCTGCGGTTCCGGCGGCATGTTTGTGCAAAGCGTTAAATTTATCGAAGCCCATAGCGGAAATCGACAGAGCGTTTCCGTTTACGGGCAGGAGTCCAACGCGGATACATGGAAAATGGCAAAAATGAACATGGCAATCCGCGGTATTGACGCAAATCTAGGCGAACATCAAGCCGATACATTCTTCGATGATTTGCATCCATGCCTCAAAGCTGATTTTATCATGGCCAATCCGCCGTTCAACCTCTCAAACTGGGGACAGGACAAACTGAAAGATGATGTCCGTTGGAAGTACGGAACACCGCCTGACGGAAACGCGAACTACGCGTGGATTCAGCACATGATCCATCATCTTTCCCCAAACGGCAAAATCGGTTTGGTGCTTGCGAACGGCGCGTTGTCCACGCAGTCTTCCGGCGAGGGAGATATCCGAAAAAACATCATTAACGCTGACCTCGTAGAAGGTATTGTAGCCCTGCCGACACAGCTCTTTTACAGCGTGACCATTCCGGTTACGCTGTGGTTTATCAGCAAAAACAAAAAGCAGAAAGGCAAAACTCTGTTTATTGATGCCCGCAAGATGGGCTACATGGTCGATCGCAAGCACAGAGATTTTACCGATGAAGATATTCAAAAACTGGCAGATACCTTTGAGGCTTTTCAAAACGGAACGTTGGAAGACGTAAAGGGATTCTGCGCAGTTGCCGATCTAAAGGATATCGAAAAGCAGGACTATATCCTTACCCCCGGTCGATATGTTGGTATTGAAGAAACGGAAGATGACGGCGAGCCTTTTGAAGAAAAGATGACCCGTTTGACCTCCGAGCTTTCCGAGCTTTTCGCCAAGTCACACAAACTTGAAGAAGAAATCCGAAAGAAGTTGGGGGCGATTGGGTATGAAGTTTGATGATAATAGTTTGTACTGTGTTTCTACTAACCATGAAGGAACACGGCGTTCACTTTATGATCTGGCAACGTGGAAAAACGGATTATCCTTCAAGAAAATTGATTTTTCAGAAACGGGATTACCTGTCATTAAGATTGCTGAACTTAACAACGGAATTTCTGCATCAACTGCATTTACTC
>JAXEJY010000048.1:0-4638 GCA_034101315.1 Pyramidobacter sp. | reverse complement strand
CTTCGGTTCACGAGCTGTCGTCACGGGGGATCTGACGCAGGTCGATCTCCCCGGCGGCAAGCAGTCAGGGCTCAAGCTGGTTCAGGACATTTTAGACGGAATTGAGGGCATCGCTTTTGTCCGCCTTCAGAATGAAGACGTTGTGCGCCATGAAATTGTCCAAAAAGTTGTTGCTGCCTACGACCGTTATGAGGCAACGCGCGAGGCGCCGCGAAGCCGCTGATTTTGAGGTGAGCGCATGATCAAAGTGGAGCATTTCATCAATCGCTTAACTCTTTTTATCGACAAGGAGAAAAACAGCCTTCTCCGCCTTCTGCTGGGCAAGACGCTGACTTTTTTGCCGTACCTTGCGGCGGCTGTCACAGCGCTGTTTATCGTGCAGCTGCGATGGTATCTTGTCGATTCTGATTCATATTTTATTGTTGGCACTCATGCCCGCCAGACGTATTATGCCGTTCGGGACATGAGCTACGGCGATAAAGAAGCGACAGATAAACTGAGATCGCAAATTGAGGAAAACATCGTCGGCGTTGTTGTGAAAGGCCATATGAACAGCGATGTCGGTTTTAACGAAGAGTGTCAGATTCTGCTCAACGCTCCGATGGAGGATAAACTTCTTCCAGAGGCTCTCCGTCCTATTCTGGACAACATGCAGCTTGACGAGCGCGAACAGATTATTGCCTCTGTCCGTTCAATTCGCGACGACCTTTTGCGCAATCTCACGATGACGCCCGATGAAAAGGACAACTTTGTGTGGCAGCGAATCGCCATTCTCGAAGATGATCCGTCCGCGGCGAACGTTATCTTTCAAATTATCCAAGTTCTGTCAGAGCGAGATGTCATGATCAATCCGCAGATGACGGAGAGAATTAAAAACCTTGCCGCCTCTGACATTGATATCGTCAGGCACATTATCTACGCGGGCGATGCCATCGTTGAGAAGGGCGCTCTGGTGACCCCTCAGATTGCTCATTTGCTCAAGCTTCAGGGGTACCCCGAAGGAGAACTCCCGCTGGGAGCTTTCGCGTCAGCTGTAGCTGCCGCTTGGATCGGCGTTTTGTGGATAAAGCGCGCGATGTCGCACCCTTTTATTCGGAGCGGCTACCGCGGCAACTGGAACTATCCTTTCTTCCTTCTCCTCTTAGGCTGGTTTATGCAGCTGGCCCTGATCGTCTGGGGAGAAAGAGGAATAGGCCTTCTGCCCGTTATCGCGCTGGCATATTTGACGCTTCCGGATCTGGGCGCGCTGAACTGTTCTCTTGCGATTGTCCTGAGCGGTTCGCTGATAACTTCTGGTTATGATGTGACGTCGTTTGCTGTCAGCTCAATTTCCGGCTGCGTTGCGGCAGTCATCGGAACTTCAATGTTCAAGAAAAACTTTTCACGTTCCGGCATATGCGGGCACGTGATCGTTTTAGGGCTGTCTATGTGCTGCATGATTTCCCTGATTATGTGGGGAGTCAGCGGGCATGCGGATCTGGCCGGCATGGGAAAAACGCTGCTTTTCTGCATTCTTCTCAGTTTCGCTGTGTTAATTTTTCTCCCGCTTCTTGAGGGTTTTTTTGATATCGTCTCGCCTTTGCAGCTGCTGGAGCTGACACACCCGTCTCACCCGCTCCAGCGGAGGATGCAGATTGAAGCTCCGGGAACGTATCATCACTCTCAGATGGTCGGAAATCTGGCGGAAGCAGGCGCGGAAAAAATTGGACTCAATCCCATGCTTCTGCGCGCCGGAGCGTGTTTTCATGACATCGGCAAGCTGCGCCGCCCGCAGTTTTTTATTGAAAATCAAATGTCTGGCGTCAATTCGCACGACTCCATGTCGCCCACGCTGTCGGCGATGGTTATCCTGTCGCACGTGACTGACGGACTGGAGCTGGCGGAAGAGTATCACCTGCCGTCGCATATTAAAGCGTTTATCGCGGAACATCACGGAACAACATGCCTCAGTTACTTTTACCGCAAGGCAATCCAGTCGGGGCTGAAAGCTGAAGAAAGCCAATTCTGCTATCCGGGACCGAAGCCTCAGAGCCGCGAAACGGGGCTTTTGATGATCTCTGATTCGGTTGAGGCGGCAATCCGCGCTGAGGGCGCCAAGCTGAAGGGATACATCGATATCACGCGCCTTGTAGACAGCGTTGTGCAGTCAAAGATCAACTCTGGACAGCTTGATGAAGTTCCCTTTACGCTGAAAGACATTTCAGACATCAAAACAGCGCTGGTTGCGACGCTGCGCTCTATGTATCACACACGCGACATACGTCCCCTGAAAATTTTGCCTGATGTACAAGGAAAGGAAAAGAACTCGATCAATGGAACCTCAACCGCATCTCCAAGAGAGCCACACTTGCCCTCAGAATCAAACTCAGCTCCAAATTCTGCTGTCGAGCGAAACTGAAGAAGATCCTCTGTCGTGCTTTACGCAGAAAGAACACTCGCGCCTTACGATCTGCGCTCAAGAGCTTTATGATGAAGAATGGCCCCAATGGAGAGAGCACGTCTGCATGCAGATTTCTCTGCAGTTTTTGGGCGAACATGATATGGCGGAGATCAATGGACGCTATCGCGGCGTGCCGTCGCCTACCGACGTTTTGACGTTTCCGCTCTTTGAAACAGACGGCGAGTTTCTTCCCGACTCCGGCATAGAGCCGATCCTTTTGGGCGATATTATCCTTTGTCCGTCTGTCATCAGAAAAAATGCCGCAGAACACGCTGTTTCAGAGGTGTCTGAGCTGGCGCTTGTGATTTTTCACGGAATGCTCCACCTCTTGGCGCGGGATCACGACACGCCGGAGAAGGAAGCTGCCATGTGGATGGTTCAGGAGCGCTTCAGAGACCGTTTTATGGCGGATCTCAGTAATAGTACTGGCGAAAATGCCGGGCAAATGAAAGAGAATGGTGCCTGATATGGACTCTGTCCCTTTGTTATGTACCTGCATTGCGATTTTTGTCTGTCTGTGCGCTTTTCTCGGCGTCAGCGAAGCTGCGGTGTCATCCGTCAGCATGGCGCGCGCCCGTGCGTACGCTGAACCGCGCCCAAGCCTTGCGAGTATGGTCGAATGGGAGCTGGAGCAGCGTCAGGAAGTTATCATCACCATCCTTGTGGCACATAATCTCTTTTCAGTCGCAGCCAGCTCATTTGCCACACTGCTTGCCTTGGGGTTTCTGGGCGAAAGCGGTCCAGTGTGGGCTACAGTTATAATGACGCTCATCATGGTTGTCTTTGCCGAGTTTTTCCCAAAATGCGTCGGAATGGTCTGCGCAGAAAAGACATTTTCGTTCGTCCTTCCCGGACTGCGCTTTCTGTCATTTCTGGCATGCCCTTTTGTCGTGCTGTTAGACCGCATCGTCAGCGTGTTCAGCAGACTTTTCAGGATTGATATGACTCTTGAAAGTTCAATTGTCACGCGCGATGAAATTGAGCAGCTCGTTAAAAGCGGCGAGGAGTCTGGAGCGATTGAAGAGTCGGAGCGGCGCATGATTGACGGCGTCATCGCTTTTGACGAAACGCGCGTGTCAGAAATCATGGTTCCGCGCGTTTCAATGGACGCGCTGGAAGTCAATCAGACAATTGGCGACGTCATTGCCGAAATTCAGGATTGGGAGCACTCACGCATTCCTGTCTATTCCGAAACGCCCGATGACATTGTCGGCGTTCTTTACCTGAAAGACATGATCCCGTACCTCAGGGCGAACGCGCATTCGACGCCTTTGAGCTCTTTCATGAGAAAGCCTCTTTTTGTTCCTGAGACGATGATAGTTCATGATCTGTTTGACATTATGAAGTCGGACAGAATTCACTTTGCCGTCGTGGTCGATGAATACGGAGGCACTGCCGGCATTCTGACGCTTGAAGACCTTCTTGAACAGATTGTCGGAGAAATTCAGGACGAATACGACGAGGAAGCCGAGCCGATTGTCCAAGTCAAACCCGGAACGTACAGAGTGCAGTGCTCTGTGTCACTCGAAGAGCTAAGCGAAGCGGCTGATTATGACTTTTGCTGTGATGAAGTCGATTCAGTCGGCGGGTATGTGCTTGATCGTTTTGGCAATTTTCCCGCGCAGGGCGACACAATTGAGGACGGTCCGTGGATTATAGAAGTAACAAGCGTCGGAGAACATCGCGTCAATGAGGTTCTTTTCACCCGCAAAGAGCTGCAGTCAGGCAGCAAATCTTTACAGGAGGAATAATCTTTGAGTCCCTTACCCCAACTATCGTGTGCGATCCTTATGCTGTTGTGTCTGTCCGCGCTTTACAGCGCAGCTGAAATGGCAATTACCTCTACGAATAAAACCCGCATGGAGGTTATTGCGGCGGAACACCCGTTCCTTAAAGATTTTGTCTCGTGGGTCAATAAAGACCGCTTTAAAGCCATTTCAGGAATCCTTATCGGCAACAACCTCGTCAATATCGCGGCAAGCTCTGTCGCGACAGCGCTTGCAACGCTGATTTTTCAATCGCACGGCGTTGCGTACGCCGTTTTGGTGATGAGCGTTTTGATCATCATCTTCGGCGAGGTCCTGCCCAAATGCGTCGCTATGGCCAAAGGCGAGAAGCTTTTGATGTTTGTGCTGCCTGTCGTCAGAATAACGAGCTGGCTTTTCACGCCGTGTATCTGGTTTATGACGACGCTCGTC
>JAXEJY010000047.1:0-6513 GCA_034101315.1 Pyramidobacter sp. | reverse complement strand
TTCCTCCGATTAGCCCAATTTCATATCGAGAGCTCAATAAATCCAAAAGTTCAGACTGCGGTTTGCACGTTATAGACAACTAAATGTGCTTCAAGCGGTGAGCTGTCTTTTAGGAGGTTACACAAAATTCTTGACGCTCCCCTGCCCTTTCTGAAGGTGTGGTTGGTTCATAGTTAATATAATTTATGAACAAATGGTATTTATGCCCGAAAAAATCAGCGCCGTTCTAGTCGATTTTGTCATAAAGTCAATACTGAAAACTTTTAAAAGAAATGAGGGTCTGCCGGCTCTCCTTTTCGTCAAAATCGTGTTTTGAACAGATTAGAACTCTTATGAAAATTTGCAATGATACCCGCATTGGGCGCAAGGATTTTGGTACATAAAAACGCGGCGCTCTGTCCTAAAAGGCAGAGCGCCGCGTGAATATCAGACGTATTGATTTTTTGCTTTGCAGAGCGCGGAATCAGCCGTTGAGGAAGTTCCACGCGCACGCCGCTTCAAATGCCGCGCCGGGAGCGAGAACGTCTTCGTCGATCATGAACTTGGGATGATGGTGCGGCCAGACGATGCCTTTTTCCGCGCTGCCCATGCCGATGAAGAAGAACGAGCCGGGCACGCGCTGAAGGTAGAAGCTGAAGTCCTCGCCGCCCATCGTCGGGGTAATTTCGCGCACTTTGTCCTCGCCGAAAATGCCGGCGGCTACTTTTCGTCCAAGCTCCGCCATTGCCGGATCGTTAATCGTCGCCGGCAGGTTGCGCTCGTATACGAGCTCGGCTTCGCAGCGGTACGCATGAGCCACGTTGTCCGCGATTCGGCGGATAAACTCTTCCGTCGCCAGGCTGACGTCAGGATCAAATGAACGCGCTGTGCCGACTAGGTCGACGTGCGACGGAATGACGTTGAACGCCGCGCCCGCTTTCATCATGCCGATGGTGAGAACAGCGCACTTGAGCGGGTCCAGCTCGCGGCTGACGAACGTCTGAAGGTCGCAGATGATGTGTCCTGTCGCGGCAATCGGGTCATGGGCTTCATGCGGCGACGCGCCGTGTCCGCCCTTGCCGGTAATGCGGAGTTTCCAGCAGTCAGAGCACGCCATCATGGGACCGGCTTTCCAGCCGAGCACTCCGTTTTCAAGAGGCGCCCAGAGGTGAACGCCGAAAATCGCGTCGACTCCGTCAAGGGCTTTCCCGTCATTGACGACAGCGTGAGCGCCTTGATACGACTCCGCTGATTCTTCTGACGTCTGGAAGATCAGCCTGACTGAGCCGTGAAGAGAATCCTTGACTTCGGCGAGCATCTGCGCCGCGCCGAGGAGCATTGCCGTGTGCCCGTCGTGCCCGCAGGCGTGCATGACGCCAGGATTCTGAGACGCGAACTCAAGTCCTGTGTCCTCGCAGACGGGAAGCGCGTCAATGTCGGCGCGCAGAGCGACGCGGCGTCCGGCATGTCCGCCTTCAATGTCGGCGATGACGCCGACGGGACGTCCCATCGTGCCGACGGTGACGTTGGTGCAGCCCATGCGCGTCAGCTCTTGGGCGATAAAACGGCTGGTCTCAGTTTCGTCAAAAGAGAGTTCGGGGTGAGAATGAAAATGCCGCCGCCAGCCGACGACGGCATTTTTCAGTTCCTCAGCCCGCGATGTGAAATCGTGAGCCGTGTTCATTGTTTAGTTCCAGCCGATCTGGACGGCAACGACGAGGAAAATCCAGCTCATGAGGACGACTTTGATGACCAGCGGGAACGCAAAGCGGAACCAGCGGTCAAACGGAACGCGCGTCAGAGCGAGCATGGCAAGCATGCCGCCGAGCGTGGGGTAGATGAGGTTGGTTACGCCGTCGCCGATCTGGAACGCCAGAACAGCCGTCTGACGGGTCATGCCGACGAGGTCGGAAAGAGGGATCATGATGGGCATGGTCGCCATTGCCTGACCGGAGCCGGAGGGGATGAAGAAGTTGATCACGCAGTGAACCAGCGACATGAGCATTGCCGAAGCCGTGACGCCGAGTCCCTGAAGAGGAGCGACGAGAGCGTGAATGATGCTGTCGCAGATGTGTCCCTGATCGAGGATAACCTGAATTCCGCGGGCGACACCGATGACGAGCGCGCCGCCGGCAATTTCTCCGGCGCCTTTAATCATGCGCTGAATCAGGTCGTTGGGGCGGACTCTGGCAAAGATACCGGCAACGATGGTAATGATGATGAACATGGCAGACATCTGATTGAGATACCAGCCCCATTTCAGAACGCCGAAGACAGTGAAGCCGAGGCCGAAGATGAACGTGCCGAGGATCAGCTTGTCCTGAGTGCTGAGGTTGTAGTCCTCAATCGGGCGGCTCAGCGTCAGACCGGTCAGGTCAACGTCGCGCACAAGGCTGCGGGAAGGATCTTTCAGAATTTTGTCCATGTAGCGGCAGGTGTGGTGCGCTGCAAGGACGACGGCGGCAAGGCAGTAGAGCGAGCGAAGGACGATGCCGGAGTAGATGGGCAGTTCGGCAAGGGCGTGCGCAGTGCCGACGGTGTAAGGGTTGATGGGCGACGTGGCGAATCCGATGCCGATACCGGCAATTGCCATGCCCGCGCCGACCATGGCGTCGCCGCCGAGCGCGATGGCGACGAACACGGCGATGGGAACGAGACCGATGTTGTTCTCAAATCCGACGGTCGCGCCGAGGAGACCGAAGATGAGGATGACGATCCAGATGAGTTTTTTGTAGTTCTTGACGCCGATTTTTTTGACTGCCCAGCCGACGCCGTTTTCAATGGCGCCCGTTGACTGGAGGACGTTGAACATCGCGCCGGACATGAACGTGATGACGACGACGCTTGCAGAGGCGATAATGCCCAGAGGAATCGACATAAAGACGTCCATGAAGCTGACGGGCGACTGCGCGACGGCGTGGAACGTCGCCGGATCGACGACCTTGCGGCCGTTTACGACAACACGGGTGTATTCACCGGCGGGAACAACGTACGTCATGACTGCCGCGAGGACGATAATCATGAACAAAAGAATAAAGGGATGCGGAAGCTTTTCATACCAGCGCTTTTTTGCTGCATCAACCATAATAAAACCGCCTTTCTGAATAAATATTATGTGCAGATTATAATCTGCACTGTGAGCATATCACCGTAATGGCGCAATTGCAAGAAGCGCGCGGGAAAAAATATCCACATCTGTGAATAACGTTCCATTCACAGATGTGGATTGTTCGTCGCCGATAAAAACGTGACGAGTCTGCTTTAGTCTGGTAAATTGTCCACTGAAAATCAGAATTATGCACAAAATTCTGTGGATAAAGTGGATAACTTTAACGAAACGCAGGACGATAAAATAACAGCCGCCCAAAAGGGCGGCTGCGCCGAGCCCTTTTCGGGGCTGCTCTTCTAAAAATATGGAGCTACTGCGCCTTTCGGCTTCCGAACGATTCGAGGGCTATGGCGCTGAAAATAAACGCGCAGCCGAGCATTTCCGGAACGGACGGCATGGAGTGGATTGCCAGCGACGTCATGATGACGGCGGCGGGAATTTCAGTGGACGTCAGGAGGTTTGCCATGGGCGCCGTGATGGTCTTGAGCGCTCTGTAGTACAGAAGATACCCCAGAACACACGTCAGCAGCGTGGCGGAGACGATGAGCTGCCACGCGTACGGAGTGAGCGACGGAATGTCGCTCCAGCCGATGGTGAGCGTCTTGTAGAGCCCAGACCAGAAAATGCCGAACGCGTTGGAGTAGACGAACGTCCCAAGTCCGGAAATGCCGCCTTTCGTCACGCTGGCGCGTCCGAGGAGCGTCAGTCCTGAAAGCCCGGCGACGGCGACGACGCCGTACAGAATTCCCGGAACGGATATAGACGTGTCAATCGTCCAGTCAGGGCGCATGACGGAGCACGCGACGCCGACCACGACCAGTCCGGCGCCGATATAATCGCTGCGCGACGGCGCTTCGCCCGTGATGGCGCGCGAGCACAGGGCTGTGACGGTGGGCGCTGTGTAGTGGATGACCAGCGCTGTGGAGACGGAAAGATAGACGACGGAGAGCATAAATCCCAGATAGAGCCCCGTGGGGACGACGAGCGAGATAAAAAACAGTCTGATCAGCTCCCGGCGCGTGGCGCGCAGTTCGTGAGGCGCCCAGAAGTACAGAAGCGCTCCGAGAATGGCGCTCGTGCCGACGGTGCGGAAAAAGACGACTGTGGACATGTGGACGCCCTCAATCCCCAAAAGTTTTGTCGTCGGACTGCTGACTGCCCACAGCACGCCGGTTGCGAGCGCCAGAAGTATTCCGTGAAACTTTGAATTCAAAATAACTTCCTCCCTTAAAAATCATAAAAAGCCAGAGCAAAGTGATTATAGCTCAAAAATAAAATTTCGGTTGACAGAAAAAGAAAGCTGGTATTAAATAAACAGCAAAGAATAAGACTGGGAAGTGAAACGCAGGAAGACGGTGAGAATCCGTCACAGCCCCGCTACGGTATGAGCATGAACGCTCGAGTCCGATACTGCGCGCGTCCCACAGCGGTCTCTTCGAGGGCGGAGACGGCGCTGCGCGTTTATTTTTTTGCGCGTGTTCAAGGAGCTCTCTTCAATGAGAGCTCCTTTTTTTGTATGTGCAGGTGACCTGATATGTTCAAAAAGTTAGCGGCGGCGTGCGCCGCTCTGTGTTTGTCCGTTCTTCCGGCGGAGGCGCTGGAGCTGAAGTACGCCAAAAATCTGACGATCGAAGAACGCCCTGGCGGCTGGACGGTGGAGATTAAACACCCGTGGCCCGGCAGCCGCGAGACGTTCGTTCACGAGTTTCGCGACGCCTCGCGCCCTGGCGATTGGCAGGGCGCGCCGGACGCGCTTGTGCTTCCTCTGACGCGCGTTGCCGTGTCAAATCTCCCTTCGGCGTGGATGATTGACGCGCTCGGCGCAGGAAGCGCCATTAAAGGGCTTGGCGGCGCGCGGTACATCTGCTCGCCGTCTCTGAAAAGCATAAAAGCTGCCGCGCTCGACACGCCGGGGAGCATGGGGTCGGAAATCGACCCCGAAAAGCTCCTGTCGCTGAACGTTCAGGCGCTGATGACATACGTGTACACGGGCGCTGAAGTCGATCTTCTGCGGCGCATGGAGCGGCTTGGAATTCCCGTTCTCCTCTCCGCCGGTTACTGCGAGGCGCATCCTCTGGCGCGGGCGGAATGGATTAAGCTGACAGGCGTTCTGTTCGGACGCCTTGACGAAGCGATTCGGTTCTTTGACGAAACTGAAGCGCGTTATCTTGAGCTGAAAAAGCGCGCGGCGCAGGCAGTCAGCCGTCCGCAGGTTCTTCTTGACGCGCCTCTTGGAGGGCAGTGGCGCACGGCGGGGAAAAACAGCTGGTTTACCGCGTACGTACGTGACGCCGGAGGCGATCCTCTTTTCGCGGACGGCGAAAAATCGCGCGTCATGGACCTCGAGAGCGTCATTGCCGGTTCGCAAGGAGCGACGCACTGGCTGCTGCAAGGGTTCGGCTCTCTGCCGCCTGAAGGCACGGCGGAGGCTCGGCGCTACGAGATGATTCCGCCGTGGCGGACGGGGCAGGTCTACTCGGCGACGGCGCGCGCTCAGTCCGGCGGCGGCAACGATTTTTACGAAAGCGGTCCGTCGCGCCCCGATCTCATCCTAGCTGACATTGTCGCGATTCTTCACCCTGACCTGCTGCCCGGTCACGTCCTGTATTACTACAGAAAGGGGCGCAGCTGATGAAGCCCCGCACAGCTTTTGCCGTTCTGACCCTGCTGACGGCGGCGCTCGCGTGCTGTTCTGTCGGCGCCGGAGCGATGGCGCTTGACCCGTCTCAAATCGTTAATGCTTTGCTCGGGCGCGGCGACTCGCGGACGCTTGCCGTTCTCTTGGAATTGCGCCTTCCGCGCGCCCTGACGGCATGTGCCGGCGGCGCCGGACTTGCGGCGGCTGGGGGTATCATGCAGACGCTGTTCGGCAACCCCCTGGCAGGACCAGACGTCCTTGGAATTAACTCCGGCGCCAGTCTCGGCATCGCGGCGCTCCTCCTGACGGCGGGAGATTTTGCCGTTGTCGGCGCGTTTATGGAGACGCTCCGCGTCATGGGAAGCGCCGGACTTGTCGCAGCGGCAACCGCCGGCGCGGCGGCTGTCATGTTTCTGATTCAGATTGCAGCGTTCCGCGTCAGACGTCCTGTGACGCTGCTCGTATTGGGCATGATGACGGGGTACGCGGTGTCGTCGGCGGTCAGCATCATGATCAGCATGGCAATGCCTGTTCAGACACAGGCGTTTTTGTCGTGGAGCTTTGGATCGTTCTCAGGGACGCAGCTTTCATCCGCCGGAACGCTGGCGGCGTGCAGCGTTTTTGGAATCGGCGCGGCGGTTCTGCTGTCAAAAGGTTTTGACGCGCTGGCGCTGGGCGAGGAAAACGCCCGTTCGCTCGGCATTGACGTTGCTGTTCTCAGGCGGTGTGCTATTGCCTCTGCGTCGCTTCTCGCCGGAGCTGTGACGGCGTTCTGCGGCCCTGTTTC
>JAXEJY010000046.1:0-8887 GCA_034101315.1 Pyramidobacter sp. | reverse complement strand
CCCGTCACGGTCTACTCAATTGCGTTAAACGGCATGGAGTGCGGCGAGATCGGCATCAACGCCGCCTGCGCCTCAGAGAAAAACGTTCCTCTGCTCCTCGTCACGGGCGATGACGCCTGCTGCCGCGAGACAAACGCCCTGTTTGGGGACAGCGTCGTGACCGCCGAGGTCAAAAAGGCACGCGGCCGCTGCGCGGCGACGTCCCTTCTGCCGCAGGACAGCGCTCAGCTCATCCGCGCCGCGGCGGAAAAAGCCGTTCGCCGCCTTGCAGCCGGACAGGCGCGCGTCATGGATTTTCAGCGGCCGTGGACGGCTGAGATTGCATTTCACACGACAGCCCAGTGCGACGCTGCGGCAACAGTGCCTTTTGTCCAGCGCCTCAGCGGCAGAACCATTCGCTTCTCAGGCAGCAATGCATTGGAAATGCGCCGATGGATCAGCGCCCTGCTGGACTTGGCTGGAACAGCATAAGAGTTCCAAACAACACAAAAAGCGGACAGCGCCAAAATTCAGGCGCTGTCCGCTTTTTTATGATGTGTTTTGTAAAACTAGCCGAGGTGTTCCATGAGGAATCTGTCAGCGTTGCGGTACATAATTCCTTCAGCTTGCTCCTGAGTCAGACCGCGGGCGATGAAGTAGTCATACAGCCCTGCTGCTTTCGACGGCGTGTTGAGGCAGTCGGGCAGGAGAGAACCGTCAAAGTCAGAGCCGAGCGCAAGAATCTTTTCCGCGCCGAGGCTGAAGAAATGCTCAACGTGGCGCATGAGGTCGTCAAGGCTTTGGACGTTGCCGTCGTCGCGGATAAATTTGACGTAGTAGTTCAGCCCGATCAAGCAGTTACGGCGCACCATTTCACGGATCATGTCGTCTGTCAGGTTGCGCTTGTGCGAGCACACCGCGCGCGCGTTGGAGTGCGTCGCGATAAAAGGCTTTTTCGCCACGGCGAAAAAGTCCTCAAAACCGGCATCGTTCAAGTGCGATACGTCAGCCAGAATGCCGCAGCGCTCCATTTCGGGGACAACTTCGCGCCCGAACGCAGAAAGCCCGTGCGTCGTCGTGTGCCCTGAGCCGATTTCGTTCTCGCCGTTCCAGACCAGCGTCATCGTCCGAACTCCGGCGTCGCGCAGAACCTGAACGCGGCTCATGTCGCCAGCCAGTGCCGAACCGTTTTCAACCGTCAAAAACGCCGCCGTCTTTCCGGCGTCAAACGCGGCGTGCATGTCAGAGCACGTGCGGCACGGCGCAACTCTGTCGGCGAACTTGACCATCTGCCTGTCGAAATTGGCGCGGTTGAAGTCAAAATAGTCAATCGCCGCCTGACCGCGCTCCTCGTCGGGAATGAAAATGGCGAAGAACTGTCCCCAGTGCACGTCCTTCGGCAGAGCCGAGAGAGAGACGACGCGGGCGCTGTCGTCAATCGTATCGGGATTTCCGGTGCTGGCGTATTTGCCTTCAGTCAGCGTGTCGCAGTGAAGGTCGATTAAAGCGTACGGATGCATAGTGTCTCCTTTGAAAAACTGCCGGAAAACAGAGCTTCCCGGCAGTTCAGTCATTCAGATGCTATTGGCAATACGAGGGAACTACTAAGCGGCAGCCTGAACGGCGACGCTGAAAATGCTCATGATCTTTCCGACGATGATTCCGCCGAACGTGCCGACGACGTAGCCCATCAGAGCCATAAGAACGCCGACGGGAACGAGCGATCCGGCGTAGGAGCCGGCAAGGATGGGAGCCGACGCCGTGCCGCCGATGTTGGCAAGCGAGGCAACGCCGCAGGTGAACATGTCAAGCTTGAGAACCTTGGCGGCAATGAGCATAAGAACAAAGTGGATTCCGAGGATCATGAATCCGGCGGCGACCCAAACCGGCGCGTCTTCCATTTCAAGCAGAGAGGCGCGTGACGCGATCAGGGCGATGACGACGTACAGCATGATGTTGGAGAGCTCCACAGAACCGGCGATTTTGCCGATCGGCGTGACCGCGGCGACAAGAGCCAGAACGGACAGGATGAGAACAATCCACGTCGCCTTATCGGCAAACGGAATCGCAGAAGCCAGTTTTGAACCGAGCTCCGTGCACACGGCAGACGCAAGAAGCGACAGACCGAGAAGGAACAGAAGAGAAGCAAACGTGATGGGGCGAGTGTTGCCCTTGCTCTCCTCTTCGAGGTTCTTGGAAACTTCGTCGAGGACGCGCGTGTCGGATTTCGTCCATGCGTTGAACGCCGGAGCGAGCGCGTTGACTGCCCACAGAAGGAACATGACCCAGATGGAGTAGTCGATGGAGTCGACGACGCCGGCGTAGACCAGTTCCGTCTCAGAAGCGCCAAGCGCCTCAGCGACGGCGACAAGGTTGCCCGAACCGCCCATCCACGAGCCGCACAGAGCGCCCAGAGCGCGCCATGCCGTCGGTCCGAGGGATTCAGCCATGACGGCGTAGGTGATGACAAAGCCGATGGCGATTGAAATGCTGGCGCAGAAGAAACCAGTCAGCATACGAGGGCCGAGCTTCAGAATCTTGCGGATGTCGCAGCGCAGGAGCATGAGGAAAATCATCGCGTACAGAATCGGGTTGCGCACAGCCGAGTACGCAGCCTTCGTCGCCTTGGGATCCCACACGTTGTACGTGCAGCACACCATTGCCAGAAGGTACAGCAGAATAACCGGAGGAACGTAGTCAAAGAATTTCCACTTCGTTACTTTTTCCATGCCGACAAGGCACGCCGCCATGAAAACCAGAACCGCAATGTACATAAAGCCGTTCGTAATCATAAGTCCTTCCCCTTTTCATCGTATTTTTGCCGTGCAGATAAACAGACCGCAAGGTCTGGTTATTCCAGAAAGAGAAAATCGGGAAAAATTCTTGAAAGGCGTTTCAACAGAACCACGATACTCAATGCAAAGGTTATTGTAACCTGAAAAAGTTTTTTTCGCAAGGCAAAAAGGGCTTTTTATGTGTTTTAGGGGGGGAAATGAGCGCTTTTTGTGTGCTGCGTGAACAGCTAAAAATTCAGCATGATAATCTGCTTCAGCTTCTGCATTTCCTCTTCGGACAGCGTGACGCCCTTTCCCATGTTCTGATGGCCGGGCGACCACGTCCGAATGTCATATTTCGGCTCTGCACCGTTCCACGAAACGCGGTTCAGCTCCTTCGTCCACCCCTTAGCGCTGCGGGAGATGACACCCAGCTCTTCAATGATTTCAAATGTGATGTCCGTCATGTTCTGTTCCTCCGTTGTTCTGCTTTTTCTTCACTGCCGCGCATCAGATGGTTTGAGCTTCAGAATCAGGTCTGGGACTGAACTGATGTGTGATGTAGCTGACGAAATCCCTAACTGC
Source organism: Pyramidobacter sp. (assembly GCA_034101315.1). Classification (GTDB taxonomy): domain Bacteria; phylum Synergistota; class Synergistia; order Synergistales; family Dethiosulfovibrionaceae; genus Pyramidobacter. The sequence continues at coordinate 5,549 of JAXEJY010000046.1, read as the reverse complement.
CTGAAATTGAAGCTCGCTTTTTCGGCAGACAATCCACGTGTTTCTGACAATTTTTCTTCCCGCTGTGTCAGTCAGCGGCTGAATGCGGAGCGCCGCGCGATCCTGGCTGCTGATGACGTACAGGGGAAGAAGCGCGTAGCCGACGCCCTGTCTGACCATGTGAATGCACGTCTGACTGTCTCCGACGCGCATTCCGACCTGATACGGAACGTCCTTGTAATACTGGCTCCACCACGTGTTGACGCTGGCGTGGAGCGAGACATCTGTGTCATAGATGATTCTGAAATGACGAGGAAGGTCGTCCAGCGTCATGTTTTTGAGGCTGATCAGGCATACCGGGTCTTGGCTGATGAGATGACGCTCGTATTCCTCGCTGATGTTTTCTCCTCTTAAGAAGGCGATTTGAATTTCCTTATGGCACAGCCACTGAGTTATTTCTGTCGTGAATCCGCTGCGGATAATCGGGTTGACTTTCGGATAGAGGCTGAGAAAGTCCTTCATGAGCGGCGGGAGCTGAAGCTGAGAGAACATGTTCGGCACGCCGATCCGCACAGAGTGCTGGATTTCGTCGTTTTTCATCTCTTCGATGCGATTTTTGACGTCAGCGTATGACTGAAGCATGTGCCGCGAGTACTCAGCAAGGCAGCAGCCGGCTTTTGTAAAGCTTATGCCGCTGCTCTTCCTGATGAGCAGCTGAGCGCCGAACTCCGCTTCCAGACAGTGGATTCTCTTCGACAGCGCAGGCTGAGAAACGAACAGCAGCTCAGCTGCCTGCGAGATGCTGTTCGTTTCTGCGAGCGTTTTCAGCAAAAGCCAGTCTCTGCTGTCCATACAATGCCGCCGTCCTTCCTGAGCTGATTCATCGATTTGATGAGATTATACCACGTCATAACCTCTGGTTATCGCTGGATAACTGTAATGTATTTCTCAAGTTTTGCCGATGTTTTTATAATTATTGTCAGCTGTTTTTGTTCAAAAAGGAATGTATGGGAGTTTATGAGGAGGTAGAGAGAAACATGAAAAAGAGTGTCGGACTGTTCGTTTTATGCTGTGTTTTTTCGGTGTTCTGCGGAGCTGCTTTTGCGGATAAGTATCCTTCAAAGCCCATTTCGCTGGTCGTTCCGTACGGTCCCGGCTCAGGCGACGCTGAGGCGCGCATGTTTGCCAAGGTGCTGGAAAAATATCTCGGTCAGCCTATTGTTCCGTCGAACTTCGCAGGAGGCGGCGGCGCTGTGGGACTGAACAGAGTCCGCCAGTCGCGCCCTGACGGATATACCATCGGATTTATGTCTGCCAGCATCGGCTACGGGATGGCTCAGGGAAATATCAAAGCGGCCCCTGACGAAATTCAGGTGCTCGGATGCTTCAACGGCGACTGGATGGGAATTTTCGTTCCGGCGTCATCGCCTTTTAAGACGTTTGCGGAGCTTGTCGCCTATGCGAAAGAAAAGCCGGGTGAACTGCTCATCGGCGGAACGAACGTCGCCAGCGCGCATCACTCGTTTTTGATGACGCTCTGCAATGATGCAGGCATCGAGGTACAGTACGTCCCCTATACCGGAGCGAATGACACGACTCTGGCGCTTCTCAGCGGAAACGTCGGCGCGGCGGTCCTGTATCCAAACTCTGTCCGCCAGTACATGGAGACTGACGGCGTGCGTCTGCTCACCTATAGCACACGCAGCCGCGTTGAGGAGTTCAAGGACATTCCGACGGCGTATGAAATGGGCTATAAGAACGTCGATGACCTGATGCAGTTCCGCGGCTATTTTACATCATGCGGAGTCTCTGAAGAAATTCTGGCAGTTATCGATTCGGCGATGCAGAAAGCCGTCAGCGATCCAGTCTATCAGGAATATCTGAAGAAAAATCATCTGACGCCTCTGTACAAAGACCACGCTGAGTTTGGAGACTTCTACAAAAAATTTGTCGAAACTGCCAAAGCTTCGTACCAGCTGATGAAAAAGTAGCGGCAGCTTTTATGACGGCGTCCTGAGTCAGGGCGCCGTTTTCATGAACACTTCGGATATTGCAGAAAAGGAGGAAGCAGAGTCAGTCTGCACGATTCTGCGGCTTTTATGAGATATAAAGCGGCAACGACGTGTGCAAATCTGTTGTTTATGGCATTGGCGGCGTCCGGCTTGTATTTGGCGCTTCATTTTCCCGAGCCGGTCGTTCGCATGACAGTCGGCCCGGTTTATTTTCCGGTGGCGATATCAGTCGCTCTGATCTGCGCCGCTCTGGCGAGCACGGTTAAAGTATGGCTGGGAACGGATGATCACGAAGTACATATTTCTTCTCCGCTGAAAGTCCTCTGTACTGTTGGCGCGGCGGCTGCGTTCCTGTTCCTGTGGGCAAAAACGGGATATTTTTATCCTGTTTCGTTCTCGGTCATCGCTCTTTTTATCTACGGTTTGAATCCCGAGCAGCGGCGAGGGAGGAAAATCCTGACGGCTACAGCGCTTTCAGCGGCAATGCAGGTCTTTGTGTACGTTGTCTTTGAGCGCCTTATGTATTTCCGTTTCTGACCGCCGGGAGGTGAACTGTCATGTTTGAGTTGTTTTCGTTTGACCTGACAAGCCTTTTTACTCTTGAAAATCTTTGTGTCGTCGCGGTCGGCACGCTTTTGGGCATGGCTGTCGGCGCGATGCCCGGACTGGGACCGACCGTCGGCGTCGCCGTGATGATGCCTCTGACGTACGGCATGGAAATTATCCCCTCGATTCTGCTGCTGACGGCTCTCTATCAGGGAGCTGAATACGGCGGGTCTATTTCAGCAATCTTGCTGGGCATTCCGGGAACGGCGTCTGCCAGCGCAACTGCCCTCGACGGGAATCCTATGGCGAAAAAGGGAGCGCCGGGACGCGCCCTAGGCTTTTCTCTGTGGGCTTCAACGGCGGGAGGTTTTGTCGGTGGTGTGGTTCTGCTGTTCTTCATGGCGCCGCTGGCGCGCATGGCGTTTAAGTTTTCCGACCCTGAGCTTTTTCTGATTGCTGTGTTTGGGCTTGTCAGCATTATCACGCTGGGCTCAAAAGATGTCCCCAAGAGCATCGTCGCGATGCTGGCTGGTCTGCTGCTGAAAACAGTCGGCACTGACCTGCTCTCTGGCGTTGACCGCTACACAATGGGGATTCCTTCTTTGATGGAGGGATTTCCGTTTATCGCGGTGATCACTGGGCTTTTTGCGTTTTCTGAGATTCTGAACATGGTCGGTGGCTCTCTGGGAACGGCAACGGTGACGGACTCGCGGGCGTTTCGCGTGCATACGCCGCTGAAGGAGCTGGTATCGCTGGCTCCCGGCATCGTGAAAAGCTCGCTTATCGGCGTTTTCATGGGCGTGATTCCGGGCCTTGGACCAAGTGCCGGCGCGTGGATGTCCTACAATGAGGCGAAAAGAACGCACCCTGAGCTCCCGTTCGGCACGGGCGTTCCGCTGGGAATCGTGTCGTGCGAGTCGTCGAACAACGCGTGCGTCGGCGGAGCGCTGCTTCCTCTGCTGACGATGGGAATTCCGGGATCGGGAACAATCGCTGTGATGGCTTCTGCGTTTCTGATGAAGGGAATCCAGCCGGGACCGCAGGTTCTGGTCAAGTATCCCGACATGGTCTACAGCATTATCTGGGGATTTATGCTGACGGTCGTCATGCTGCCACTGATTGGGAAGTACTTTACGTCCCTCACGGCGCGGCTCTTGGCGATTCCCAATTACATCCTTGTGTCGGTGATCATGCTGGCGATTATGATCGGCGCGTACGGCGCGCGGAGCAACATGTTCGACGTCGGCACGGCGCTCGCGTTCGGCTGCGCCGGCTTTATCCTGAACAAGCTGGACTATCCTTTCCCGAGTTTTTTGATGGCGTTTATTCTGGGAGATCTGGTCGAACTCCACTTCAGACGGGCGCTGATGCTCTCGCGCGGCAGCTATTTAATTTTCTGCACTCGTCCCGTCTGCGTTGTCCTGCTCGTGCTGATTGCCGCTTTGATTCTCTCAGCGGTCTATAAAAAGGTTCTGCTCGTCAAAAGCAGAAAATCGAAACTGTCAGTTTAAGAAGGAGTTTTGTGCGATTATGTTTGACCCGAATGTTGATAAACCTCTTTTTGCGCTGCCGGAGAACGCCTGCGACGCTCATTTCCACATCTTTGGCGATCCGGCAAAGTACGTATACGAAAAAGTGATGCGCTACGCGCCGCCCGTTGCGACAGCTGATGACTATGATGTCTTTCGCAGGCTGACGGGATTTAAGCGGCTGGTTTTGGTGCAGCCCAGCTGTTTCGGCAAAGACAACACGTGTCAGCTCGACGCGGCAAAACAGTACGGATTGGAGAACTGCCGCGTCATTGTTGACGCAGACGATTCAATTGCCGATTCTGAGCTTGAAAAACTTCACGCGCAGGGCGCGCGGGGAATTCGAATCAACGTCAGGCCGATTGAGCCCCTGACAGCAGGACTGGCTGATTCTCTCCTTCCGCGCATCCGGCTGTGGGAAAAACGCTGCCGGGATCTCGGCTGGTCGCTCGATTTTCTGTTCCCCGACTGGCTGACGACGGAGATGATCCCCCACCTTGACGCGCTCAGAGTTCCGTTCACGATTGCTCACATGGGAATGAACAAGTGCTGCAACGGCACAGAGTCCAGAGGCTTTCAGCGGCTTCTTGACCTAGTGAAAAACGGCGAAGGGTACTGCTGGATTAAAATAACGGCGCCGTACCGAATCTCAACTGACGATGAATACAGAGACGTCGTGCCTCTGGCGCGCGCCGTCCTTGAAGCGGCGCCGAACCGCGCTGTCTGGGGGAGCGATTATCCTCACGCGTCGTTCACTCAGCACAACACCGTCAAAATTTTCAATCTCATCAGAGATTTTGCCCCCGAGCCGGAACTGCGTCAGCGTCTCCTCGCGGACAATCCGCAGGAACTGTACGGCTTTTAATTGACGTGAGGACAGTGCGATGAGTGCGTTAACACCGAACCGGCTGATTGAGTCTGTGCAGCAGAAAAAATGCTGTCTTGGAATGTACATTGAGACGCCGTCAAGCCAGATTGTAGAGCTTGCCTGTCTTGCCGGAGTTGATTTTGTCCGCCTCGATCTCTGCCACGGCGCGTGGGATCTTGAGCAGGCGGAGAAGTGCATCATCACGGCGGAGCGCTACGGTGTCGTTCCCATGGTCAGAATGAGCATGGACGAACAGAGGATTCCGCAAATTATTGAGCTTGGCGCGCAGGGCGTAATAATCCCGGACATCTCAACGCGCGAGCGCGCTCAGAAAGCTGCGGATCTCGTGAAATTCGCGCCTCTGGGGGACAGAGGGCTTTTTTCTGCGTCGCGGCAGGGACAGTACGGCAAAGTTCCGGCGGCGGAGTATATTCGCTGGAACAACGACAATGTGCTTCTTGCCGTTCAGATAGAGAGCCGCGAAGCCATTGAAAATATCGACGAAATCCTCTCCGTCGACGGAATCGATATGGTCTTAAGCGGCCGCGGCGATCTCTCAAACTCGCTGGGCGTTCCGGGGCAGAAGACGCATCCCGCAGTTCTTGAAGCAGAACA
>JAXEJY010000045.1:0-2222 GCA_034101315.1 Pyramidobacter sp. | reverse complement strand
CGCAGGCTCTTCTGGCAGCGATTCCCGAACCTGACATTGAAATGCGCAATAAGAAAATCCAGATAATCCGCGGCGAAGTGACGAGTCCCGTCAATCCGCCCTCCGGCTGCCGTTTCGCGTCGCGCTGCGAGCACGCTGCCGACGTGTGCCGCGAACAGACGCCGCTTTTGACGGAATATGAGCCGGGACACTGGACAGCGTGCCACTTCTGCGGAAAGAAAGAGGGATAAAGAATGTATGACTGCGCCTTGAAAAACGGCACAATCGTCGACGGCAGCCGAAAAAAGCCCTTTGTCGGCAACCTGTACATCTCTGACGGAAAAATCGCCGAGATTTCGACAGAGGAGAAAGAGGCGGCGCGCGTCTGCGACGTGTCAGGGCTGACGGTTGCCCCCGGATTTGTCGACATTCACAGCCATTCCGACGCTTCATTTCTGACAGTTCCGACGTACGAGGGAAAGCTCCGCGGCGGCGTGACGTTTGAGCTTGTCGGTCAGTGCGGTATTTCGATGGTGCCTCTGACGCCGGAGAGCCGCGAGGACACCATGCGCACGATTGAGCGCTCTCTTGACCAGAAAGTATCGGAAAGCGTTTTCAGCGCGACGGACTATGCCGGCTACGCGCGCGCTGTGACGGAAACGGGAATCAGCATCAATCAGGGGGGTCTTGTGGGGCACGGCGCTCTGAGGGCGTGCATTATCGGCTGGCAGATGCGCCAGCTGACGCCGCAGGAGACGGACGCCATGTGCCGCCTCTTGGAAGAGCAGCTGGATCAGGGGGCCATGGGGCTGTCGCTTGGGCTCATCTATCCGCCCGGCAGCTTCTGCGACACGCAGGAAATTCTGGCGCTGGCGCGCGTCGTCGCCTCGCGCGACAAACTGCTTGCCGTCCACATGCGCAATGAAAATCAGGGCGTGTTCGACGCGCTTGAAGAGATGATCGGCGTCGCGCTCGCGACGGGCGTCCGGCTTGAGATCTCTCACCTCAAGCTGATGGGGAAATCTCAGTGGGGGCGCGCCGGAGAGCTTTTGGCGCGAATCGACCTTGCGAGGGCGCAGGGCGCTCGAATCCACTGCGATCAGTATCCTTACTGCGCGTCAAGCTCTGTTCTGACGTCGTGTTTCCCCAAATGGGCGATGGAAGGCGGTTTCCCGAAGCTGGTGGAGCGTCTGAAAGACAACGAGCAGTTTGAGAAGATTTTCTCCGGCGGACTGCCCGAAATGGACGCCCGCGCCGGCGCTGACCGGATCAACATCGGCTACACGGGCGGGTACTTCACAGAAATTGAGGGCATGACGCTCGTCGAAATGGCGGCGTACATGAAAATGCCCCTGTTCAACGCCATGCGCGAAGCTCTGATCCGCTGCGAGGGCGTCATCAACTGCATTTATCACTCAATTAACCGTCAGGACATGCTCACAATTATGTCGCGCCGCGACGTCTGCACTGCCAGCGACGGCTCGGCGTACGACCTGTCGCACCTCGTGGGACGGCCTCACCCGCGCAGCTCATCGACTTTCCCGCGGTTTTTGCGCATTGTCCGCGAGGAAAAACTCATGCCGATTGAGGACGCCGTGTACAAGATGACGGCGCTTCCTGCCGTGCTGATGGGACTTGGCGGCAAAATCGGCTGCCTCAAAGAGGGATACAGAGCTGACATCACTGTGTTCAACGCTGAAACGGTCGCTGACAGAGCCACGTATCTTGACCCGTCGCTCAAGCCGGTGGGAATTGAGCGCGTCTTTGTCGGCGGAGTTGAAGTGCTTTCAGACGGGCAGATTTCTGACAGTCGTCCCGGAACGTTCTTTTTGATATAATTTCTTCATTGACATGAAGAACGGAGTGAGTCGCGTGAGAGTTTTGATCGTTATGGATTCCTTTAAGGGCAACATCACCGGAGCGGAGGCCTCTGACGCCGTCAGCCGAGGCGTTCGGCGCGCCTGTCCGTGGGCGGAGATAAAAATTCTGCCCGCCGCCGACGGCGGTGAAGGAACTGTTGACGCGTTTATCAGAACTCTCGGCGGCACTCTGCGCAGCGGCGTTGTCGCGTCGCCTCTCGGCGAGCCGATGACGGCGTCGTGGGGGCATTTGCCCGACGGCAGCGCTGTGGTTGAGATTGCCGCGGCGTCGGGACTGCCTCTTGTGCCGCTTTCTCAGCGCAACCCTCTTTTTACCAGCACGTTCGGGACAGGTCAGCAGATTCGCGCTGCGCTCGACGCCGG
>JAXEJY010000044.1:0-2975 GCA_034101315.1 Pyramidobacter sp. | reverse complement strand
CTGCGATTCGCTTCGTGGGAGAGTAGGTCGTCGCTTGCTTCTCTGTCTTTTTTTATGCTTTTGTCTTTTTTTCATGCGAAAATTTTCTTGAATAACAAACCGCCCGCGCTTGAGGAAAATCCCCAAGCGCGGGCGATTTTTATGCGCGCAGAGCGTGCAGCTGTGTTATAGGTGAAAAATTCCATTCGCCTTTGCGCACTCCGCCGGTACGTGCAGCGCTGTATATGTGTTTCAATCGAATCTGCATTGAATCTGAATACATTTTTCATTTTGCATTATTGCGGTGTAATATGTGTATGCAGTATACATTTTTTTCAGCATAATTATTTTTGGGTAAAACAAGTTACCTTGAATATGTGACACGTTGCTTAAGCTGTGATAAAATCAACGTGTAAGTAAGAAAAGTTTTGCGCTTTTTTGGGACTTACCGCGCTTTTGCGGCTGGTCTGAACGCGTTTTAAGAAAAGGAGGACAGTTCTCTGTCCTCGATATTAACAAGGGGGTAGTGCAACAATGGCAAAACATTGGAAGACTATGGACGGAAATATGGCGGCCGCGCATGTGAGCTATGCGTTTACTGAGGTTGCCGCTATTTATCCGATTACGCCTTCTTCGCCCATGGCTGAGTACTGCGATGAATGGGCAGCACAGGGAAGAAAGAACATCTTTGGCAGAATTGTTGAAATTTCCGAGCTTCAGTCTGAAGCCGGTGCTTCCGGTGCTGTTCACGGTGCTCTGAGCGCTGGTTCTCTGACGACGACGTTCACTGCTTCTCAGGGACTTCTTCTGATGATCCCCAACATGTACAAGATTGCCGGCGAACGTCTCCCTGCTGTTTTTGACGTCAGCGCCCGCGCCCTTGCCGGACACGCTCTTTCAATTTTCGGCGACCATAGCGACGTCATGGCATGCCGTGCGACCGGCTTTGCTATGCTTGCGGCGTCAAGCGTCCAGGAAACCATGGACATGACGGCTGTTGCCCACCTTGTTGCCATTGACGCCAGAATGCCGTTCCTGAACTACTTCGACGGTTTCCGCACGTCACACGAGATTCAGAAGATTGAAGTTCTCGATTATGACGATCTTGCCAAACTCGTCAACTATGATGCGATTGAGGAGTTTAAGGCTGACGCGATGAACCCTGAACACCCCTATCAGAAGGGTACTGCTCAGAACCCTGACATCTTCTTCCAGGCAACTGAAGCGATCAACAGATTCTATGACGATCTTCCCGACACGGTTGCTGATTACATGGAGAAGATTTCAAAGCTGACCGGCCGCGAGTACTTCCCCTTCAACTACTATGGCGATCCTGAAGCTGAGCGCGTCGTTGTGTGCATGGGCTCTGCCTGCCAGGCTGCTGAAGAAACAGTCGACTACCTGAGAGCCCGCGGCGAAAAGGTCGGTCTTGTCATTGTTCACCTGTACCGTCCTTTCAGCCCCAAATATTTCTTCAAGGTGCTCCCCGCGACGGTCAAGAAGATCGCTGTGCTTGACCGCTGCAAAGAACCCGGAGCTCTCGGCGAGCCCATGTATCAGGATGTCTGCGCTCTGTTTGCTGAATATGCTCCGGCTGAGCGCCCTGTTATCGTCGGCGGCCGCTACGGTCTTGGCTCGAAGGACACGACGCCCACGCAGATCAAGGCTGTTTATGACAACCTGAAGAGCTACAAGCCCATGAATCACTTCACCATCGGCATCAACGACGACGTTACTCGTCTGTCACTGCCCATGGGCGAAGAGATCAACGCCGCTCCTGAGGGAACGATCCGCTGCAAGTTCTGGGGGCTTGGCTCAGACGGCACGGTCGGCGCGAACAAGAACGCCATCAAGATCATCGGCGACAACACTGACATGTACGCTCAGGGATACTTCTCCTATGACTCGAAGAAGTCCGGCGGTATCACCGTTTCGCACCTTCGTTTCGGAAAGAATCCCATCAAGTCCACGTACCTTATCAACAATGCGGACTTCATCGCATGCCACAAGCAGGAATATCTCCATCAGTACGATGTCCTTCGCGGCCTGAAGAAGGGTGGCGTCTTCCTGCTGAACACGCAGTGGACTGATATGGCTGCTCTTGAAGAGCACGTTCCTGCCAAGGTGAAGAGATTTATTGCCAAGAACGACATTCAGTTCTACGTCATCAACGCGACGGATATCGCTCAGGAAATCGGTCTGGGCAACCGCACGAACATGATTATGATGTCTGCGTTCTTCAAACTTGCCAACGTTATCCCGCTGGAAGACGCTGTCAAGTACATGAAGGAAGCGAACGAGCACACCTACGGCCGCAAGGGCGCCAAGGTCGTCGCAATGAACGACGCGGCTGTTGACAAGGGCTGCGACGCTGTGATTAAGATCGAAGCTCCGGCTGCATGGGCTGACGCTGCTGAAGAAGCATGCACCTGCTCCTGCTGCTCTGACCGCCCTGACTTCATCCGCGATGTCTGCGATCCTATTAACGCTCAGGAAGGCGATTCTCTGCCTGTCAGCGCGTTCCTCGGCATTGAAGACGGACGCTTCCCCAGCGGAACATCCGCTTATGAAAAACGCGGCGTCGGCGTTCTGATCCCTGAATGGAACAAGGACAAGTGCATTCAGTGCAACCAGTGCTCGATGGTGTGCCCGCACGCGACCATTCGTCCCGTGCTGCTCGATGAGGAGGAAGCCGCTCACAAGCCGGCCGGTTTCGAGACGCTGCCGGTGAAGGCTCCCAAGGAGCTTGCCGGCCTTCAGTTCCGCATTCAGGTCAGCCCGCTTGACTGCCTTGGCTGCGGCAACTGCGCCGACATCTGCCCCGTGAAGGCTCTCGAGATGAAGCCCCTTGACAGCCAGATGCCTCAGTCTGAGAACTGGAAGTTCGCTGTGGAGGAAGTCAGCGACAAGTCTGACCGCGTCAACATCCACAACGTCAAGAACAGCCAGTTCGCCATGCCTTACTTCGAGTTCTCCGGCGCCTGCGCCGGCTGCGG
>JAXEJY010000043.1:0-6680 GCA_034101315.1 Pyramidobacter sp. | reverse complement strand
ATGCCGAGTTCTTCCATTGCCTTGCGCGAGCTGAGATCAAGCTCCTGCGCTTTCTGGCGCTGAAGAGCAATCGCCTCATCCATTGCCTCCTGGATGAGTTTCTGATACTCAGGCGAAAGCTTGTCGAAGAACTTCTTGTTCATGATGACGACGTACGGAGTGTAGACGTGACCGGACATCGTAATGTACTTCTGAACCTCATAGAAGCGGTTGACGTTGATGAGCTCAAGAGGGTTCTCCTGACCGTCAACAGTTCCCTGCTGCATTGCGGTGAAAAGCTCTGTGAATGCCATCGGTGTGGGGTTCGCGCCGAGAGCTTTCCATGCTGCCAGATGAAGGGGGTTCTCCATGACGCGGATCTTAAGTCCTGAAATGTCGTCAGGCGTGCGGACAAGACGCTTGCTGTTCGTCAGGTTGCGGAAGCCGTTCTCCATGAAGCCGAGTCCTTTGAAGCGCGACTTTTCAAGGGATGCCAGAAGAGCCTTGCCGACAGGACCGTCGAGGACTTTATAGACCTGTGCGCGATCCTTGAAGAGGAAGAACATATCGAGGACGAAAAGCTCTTTTGCAAAAGGCGCCAGAATTGAAGAGGACGGCGTGGACATGTGAAGGTTGCCCAGCTGAACTGACTCGCTTGTCTCGCGGTCTGATCCAAGCTGGTTGTTCGGGTAGATCTTCACTGTGATATCGCCGTTTGACTTCTCTTCAACGATCTTCTTGAAGAGCTCCCAGCCCTGGTCAGGAGCTGAACCAAGAGGACTGCCGTGAGCAGCGCGGATTGTGATTTTCGCAAAAGCGGCGCTTGCCGACAAAACGACACTCATGGCAACCAAAACTGCACATAAAGCTTTTCCTGTTCGACGCATAAAAATCCCCTCTTACTTATTTATTTTACAGTCCCCGAAAGGGGCTTGTAATCATAAGCGATTGAAATCTTATTCTTTCTCCAGGGCTCTCAAGCAGAATTCTTTAACGGCGTTCAGAATCTTCTCTCTCTCAGGCGCCGTATTGTAGAACGACTCGTAGAGGTTGGAGATCGTCGGATGACTGTTGAACAGCGCCGCGATGATACGCGCGGCGAGCAGCGGTTCAATGTCATCTTTAATGAGTCCGAGTTTCTGCTCTTCTTCCAGGAATGAAGCGATGAAATCGCCGAAATAACGGTTTCCTTTTGACTTCATCACCTGCAGCAAGACATCGGACGGCCATGCTTCATGTCCGAAAACGCCTGAAAATGCAGGATTGAGCATGTGAACACGGACCGCAACGTCCAGATAACGGCGAAGCTTCTGTCCCGGCTCAACATGTTCCCAGTCTTCCTTTGTCAGTTCGGCGTTGAAAAAATTCGTCAGCTCCTCCAGGACCGCTTTATAGAGCCCGGCTTTATTCCCGAAATAATAGGCGACCATCGGCAGACTGACGTTCGCCTGCGCGCAGAGAGTCCGGAGCGAAACGCCTTCGTACCCTTTCTGCGCGAAAAGCTGCGTCGCTGTTTCGAGGAGAATCTGCTTTAAGTTGTCCTGCTTGGAGTGCGATTCTGAAGAACTGTCCTGAGACGATTCAAGACTTTTTTTGAGTTTGTTCATGGCAATCTGAAAATCTCCTAAAATGCACACCTAACAGTTGTTAACTTAACAACTGTTAGAATCTTATCCCCCTCATGGGGTTTTGTCAATCACCTTTTTGTAAATTTTGTCTGTTCTTTTGGAAGATTGAAAAGGATTGCGGGGTGTCGTATTGAACTTAATGAGTGAACAGCGGTAAAGAGCTGTTTTTCACTTCCTTTCTGACTTGAATGAGCGGCAGCAAAAGACGGACTATGTAATTCCACGCCGGCAATCCGTTTTGCGCAAAGCTGAGAAGGGCATGCTCAAGCGGTCTTGCGGCACAGGAACTGCTTTGAATTATTATAGATACGCGGCGAATGACGTCAAGCTGAGTTGAATCTGCGCTTTTCAGCTTTTATGCGGCTCTTTGCCGCACCGCTCAAAAAAAACGCCTTTGCGGTGTATAATGCGAAATTATTTGACACAGACTTTCCAAGGGGGATTGGGGAACGTGGATTTGTGCGCGGCTTTTTGCGCTTTTACGGCGGCGATGACTCTGACGCTGCTCAGCGGCGTCAATATGATCTGGGGGCTTGCGGCTGGCTGGTTCGCTTTTGCTGCGGTCGGACTGCGCCGGGGTTTTTCTCTGAAAAATCTTATTGAAATGTCGGTCAAAGGCTCGCTCGGCTCTATGGTCGTCATCCGAGTTTTCGTGTTCATCGGGCTTCTGACGGCGCTGTGGCGCTCAAGCGGGACGTTTGCCCTGCTCATCTCATACGGCATACAGCTGGTCACTCCGTCTCTGTTTGTCCTGACGGCGTTTTTGACGTCAAGTCTTCTTTCTTATGCCATCGGGACGTCGTTCGGCGTCGCGGGCACTCTGGGCGTCGCGCTGATGGCGCTTGCCCGCAGCGGCGGCGTGAATGAAGTGGTCGCCGCCGGCGCTGTTATTTCGGGAATCTACTTCGGCGACCGCGCGTCGCCGTCGTCATCGTGCGCCAATCTTGTGGCGGCTGTCACGTCAACTCGGCTTATGGACAACGTGAAGCTGATGATGAAGAGCGCTCTGCTGCCGTATCTGCTGTCAGCGGCGTTTTATCTGTTCCTGTCTGTGCGGCATCCTCTTGTCAGCATGCCTGAATCTGTCTTGGCGGCTTTGAACAGCGACTTTCATCTGTCGCACTGGCTTGCCGTTCCTGCCGTTTTGATGATCGCTCTGCCTCTGGCGCGCGTCAAAGTGGCGCACGCGTTCATGGCGAGCATCGCGGCGGCGTTTGTCTGCGCGTATGTCTTTCAGGAACGGAGCGTTTCGGAGCTGCTTCGCTGCTGCGTGTTCGGATTTCGTATGGAGGGCGGCGCTCTGGGGACGCTCCTCGACGGCGGCGGTCTGATTTCGATGGTGAATACCAGTTTGATTCTTCTGCTGTCCAGCACCTATTCGGGAATTTTTGACGGAACGGGAATGCTCGACGGGGTTCACGTTCAGATTGAAAAGTTTATGAAGCGCGTCGGAGCTTTTCCTGCGATGGTTGCCATGGCGTTTGCGTCAAACGGAGTGTTCTGCAATCAGACGATCGGCGTCATGATCTCAGCGCAGCTCATGCAGTCTCCGTATGAAGCGTCTGGAGCTTCGCGTCCGGAGCTGGCGTTGGACATTGCCAACTCAACGGTCGTGCTGGCTGGGATTATTCCGTGGAGCATCGCCTGCTCTGTGCCGCTGGCGATGCTGGGCGTCTCTGTCGCCGCTGTGCCGTACTCGGTGTATCTGTATCTTCTGCCGCTGTGCTATTATTTCACGAAAAAGAGATTTTTCCCCGCCGGCGCTGCCGCGCAGGGAAACGAGTGAACACATGCGCGCGCAAGGCGCAAATTTGTGCATGAGAATGGAGAGTTGTCCATGAACCACCCTGTCATTTTGAAAAACGTTGATCTGTACGCACCTGAGCACGTCGGCGTGTCTGACGTGCTCGTCCTCGGCGGCAAAGTAGCCGAGGTCGGAAAAGAGCTTGACGTGAGCGTGCCGGAGCTTGAAGTTATTGACTGTGAGGGACTTGTCGGCGCGCCGGGCATCATCGACCACCATAACCACTTCGGCGGCGCGGGCGGGGAGGGCGGATTCAACTTCCGCACGCCTCCCGCTCAGCTCTCTTCGTTCGTCAAAGCCGGTATTACTTCGGCAGTGGGCTTGCTTGGAACTGACGGATTTGGTCGCTCACTCGTCGAACTGCTTCAGAAATCGCGCGCCTTGGAAATTGAGGGGCTCAGCACGTGGATCTATACCGGCTCATATCAGATTCCCGGACCCACGATCACGGGAAGCGTCGGCAGGGACATCACGCTGATCGACAAGGTCATCGGCTGCAAGATGGCTCTTTCAGACCACCGTTCACTGCATCCGTCTGTCGAGACGATCCGTCAGCTTATTTCAGAAGTGCGCGTCGCCGGAATGCTGTCGGGCAAGCGCGGCGTTGTCTGCGTTCACATGGGCAGCGAGGAATCGGGGCTTGAGCCGCTCCGTCAGGCGGTCAAGGGACTCGGCGTGCCTCTGTCGCAGTTCATGCCCACGCACGTGGCGCGCTGCGATGCGCTGCTCGGCGACGCCGTGCGCTGGGTCAGCGAGGGCGGCGTTGCCGACATCACAGCAGGCGGCAAGACGCCGGATGCGGTCGCGCGATTCGTCGCTGCGGGCGTGCCGCTTGAGAACATCTGCTTCAGCTCTGACGGCAACGGCAGTATGCCGCGCTTTGATGCCGCCGGAAACCTCGTCGGAATGGGAATCGGCAATCCGACGACGATCCTGTCGTCCATTGCGGAGTGCGCCGCGCGCAAAACGGCGCCCTTGAGCGCTCTGTTTGCCATGTCGTCTGCCAACCCGGCAAAATGGCTTGGACTTGCCGGAAAAGGCCGCGTTGAAAAGGGATTTGACGCCGACATCATGCTTCTCGATGAAAAAATGGAGCTCCGTTCGCTTTTGGGCAAAGGACGCATGATGATGCGCGACGGCTCTGTGCTGGTTAAAGGCACGTTTGAATAGACGCGGCGGTATTGTGATGATCGACGTCGCTGCTGCGGTGATACGGAATGAAAAAGGAGAAATTCTCATCTGCCGGCGGGGGAGCGGCGGAAACTGCGCCAATCTGTGGGAGTTTCCCGGCGGAAAGCGCGAGCCGGGCGAGACGATGGAGGAGTGCCTTGTCCGCGAGTGCCGCGAGGAGCTTGAAGTCGGAATTGTCATTGAACGCCTGATGTGCGAGACGACGTTTGCCTATCCGGACCGAGTGATTCACTTTAACTTTTTTGATTCTCGGATTGCTGACGGCACGCCGAAGATGGACGTTCATCAGGACATGAAATGGGTTGAGGCGTCACAGCTGAAATGTTATGCGTTCTGTCCTGCCGACGCCGAAATCGTCGCGCAGCTTGCCGCTTCATCTGAAAAATAAAAAAAAGCAGCTTCCGCCCGCGAGCGGAAGCTGCTTTTTTGTGATGCTCAAAACAGAAAATATCGCGAAATGGAACGCGATTACATGGTGCAGGGGGTTGCAGGTCCAAGAGGCAGACCCAGCATGTACCACACGACGATCTGGATGCAGAAGCACGCGACGAACGCCATGGAGTAGGGCATTGCCATGGAGATAACCGTGCCGATGCCGACTTTCTGCGTGTTGCCCTCAGGCCGGTACTGTTCGAGCAGACCGATGATGACGGGCAGATAGTAGGAAAGCGGGGAGATGATGTTCGTGGAGCTGTCGCCGATGCGGTAGCACATCTGAGTCAGTGCGGGGCTGAAGCCGACGACGGAGAACATGGGGACGAAAATGGGGGCAAGGATAAGCCACTTGGCGGAGCCGGAGATCATGAACAGGTTGATGAAGCAGACGAACAGGATGAACATGATCATCAGAGGAATGCCGCCGAGGTTCATCGACTTGAGCCATTCGCCGCCTTTAACCGCGAGGATTGTCGTCAGGTTGCTTGAAGCGAAGAGCTGGACGAACATGGACGCAGGAAGAACGACGACGAGGAAGCTGATGCCGCCGGCAAGACCCTTCTGCATGAGTTTGGGAACGTCGCTCATGCTGGTGATGGTCTTGGCGCCGACGCCGTAGGCGATGCCGACAAGGAAGAAGAAGAAGAAAAGGACGCAGATGATTCCGCTGAGGAGCGGCGAGCTGGGAACGATCGTTCCGGTCTTGGGGTTGCGGAAGAATGAGCCCTCGGGGATCGTCATGTAGAGAAGCAGAGCGATGAGAATAAGAGCCATGACGGCGGCGCAGCGCAGACCGCGCTTTTCGTCGGCGGTGACGGCGTGTTTTGCAAGAGCTTCGGGATCAAGCGGCTCGACATTGTCGCCAAGGTGTTTGACGGTGAATTTTTCCGTGATCATCGTCGTGGCGAGCGTCAGGATGAACGTCGCGGCGATCAGGAAGTACCAGTTGATGAGGATGTGCGTCGGAGCGACAATTCCCATGCCCTTGCACGCGGATTCAGTGATTCCGCCGAGGAGGGCGTCAGTTCCGGCGACGAAGAAGTTGGCTGTGAATCCGCCGCATCCTGCTGCGAAACCAGCCGCGATACCGACCCAGGGGTTGCGCCCCAGAGCTTTGTACACCGCAGCGCCGATGGCGGGGGTGAAGATGATTCCGGCGTCGGAGGCGAGGTTGGCGTTGATGCCGATGACGGCAAGGGTTGCGGTAACAGCCCAGCTGGGAGCGCCGAGGATGGCCTTGCGCATGAACGCTGAAATCAGTCCGCTCTGCTCAAGCAGGGCAATGCCCAGCGTCATGACCATGATCAGGCCGAGAGGGGCGAAGTTGATGTACGTCTTGACGAAGTTGGCAGTGAACGTTCTCATGGCGTCGTAGCTCATGAGGTTGACCACTTTGACGGTCTTCATCGCGCCCGCCGCGCCGCCGCGTCCGGCTGCCATGTAGGTGACAGATGTTCCGGCTTCAGCGAGGAAGTGGGAAATGATGAGGACGATTATCGAGAGATAAACAAAAAGCCAGAACGGGTGGGGCAGTTTGTTGCCGACTCTCTCAACCCAGTCAATAAAGCGCATAAAACCAGTTTTTTTCGTTGTTTCAGCTGCCTGCATAAATGTTCCCCTCCTAAAAAAATAGTAAAACAAGA
>JAXEJY010000042.1:0-2615 GCA_034101315.1 Pyramidobacter sp. | reverse complement strand
GACACAGATACTTGCAGAACCACGGATCAGCCAATCCCAGACTGTCGCGCGCAAAAAGAGGCAGCAAAACGACAGCTACGGCGAGCACCGCATATTTCAGCCGGCGCAGTGCCGCGTCGCCACGGAAACTGCGCACTTTTTTCACTCCCGGGATTTTGTGGAGCAGCTCCTGAAAAAATCCGAAAGGACACAGCCAGCCGCACACAAAACGCCCCAAGAGGGCGCCGAACGCGCACAAAAATCCCGTGACGTACAGCGGCAGCTTCAGCTCAAAACTGTTCAGCGCAGCCTGAAGCGATCCTATAGGACACGCGCCAAGCGCCCCGGGACAGGAATAGCAGTTCAGCCCCGGGACGCAGACGGCTTTCAGCGGCCCTTGATAGATCGTTCCGCGCGCAAACCCTGCCGCGTAGGCGTTTGTCAGGAGAGCGAAAGCGCACTGCACCCGCGTCCGGAAGCTCTGAAAGCGGCTCAGCCTAGCCAATGCCGACACACTCCAGACAGACGCGCACCGCCTTTTGAAGGACTACCTCCGCCTCGCCGCGGAGCGCTCCGCCAAGAATCATCGCGCACCCCGCCGCGAAAACTGCCCACGTACGATATCCTCTGCGCATAAACGTTATTTCAAGCCCGCGGCGACCGAGTCAATTTTAGCGCGCCAGTCGTCCGCCGACATCGCGCCCGTCACGCTGTCGACAATTTTTCCGGACGCGTCGACGAAATACGTCTGAGGAATGGCGTAGACTGACGACAGCTTCGCCTCCATCAAATCGGGCGACGGCAAAAGGTGAAGGTACGCGGCGTTCGTCTGAGCGACGAGGGCGCGCGCCTTTTCAACCTGCTTCGGATCAATGCCGCCGCGACGGTCAAGCGTGTCAATGACGATTCCCACAAACTGAACGCCCTTGCCGCGGTACTCCTCGGCAAGACGTCCCAGATCCGGCATTTCACGGATGCACGGGCCGCAGAACGTGCCCCACACGTTGACGACAGACAGGCGCGCCTGCCCCCAAACCGACTGATTGACCTCTGTCCCGTCTAAAGACTTCGCGCTGAACGCGGAGAACTCGCCGGCAGCAGACGCCGCGGATGCGCAGAGAACCGCCAAAGCCGCAAAAACTGCCAAAACCGAATTTTTTTTCATCGTGAATCATCTCCTCATTGTAAATATGACTTAAATAGTCAACCTTTAATACAATGATACTCTCTTTAGCTCTGCTGTCAAGCGTCCGCGCCGCACTCGCCAAAAAGCTGCTGATAGTCCATGTCCGACCGTATGCCAAAGCGCGTCAGAGTGAAGTCGTAGCGCACAGGATCTGACGGGCACAGCGCACGGAAACACTCCGTAATCTCCTCTGCCGTTTTCAGATCAGCAGATTTGCGCCGCGTGAAGCCCAGCGCCGAACAGATTTGGTACATGTGCGTATCGAGAGGGACAAGTAGCTCTGACGGCGAAACAGAGCGCCAGCAGCCTACATCGACTTCGTCGCGGCGAACCATCCAGCGCAGAAAAAGAAAATGCCTCTTGCACGCGCTTCCGCGCCTCGGCAAAGCCAAAAGACTGTTGGGGCGGCCGAGGCTCAGACGCTCAATAAAGATGTCAAGCGCCGCGGTCAAACTGACGCACTCAGAAGAGCACTCGGCAAAACACGCTTCAAGACTGCCCCATTTTGTGACAGCGTTTTGAATGCCGCTCAAAAGCGCGGCAACGTCCTCGCCGTCCGTGAAACGGTGCTTAAAATTGGCGTACAGATTCCGCCACTCTTGCTCGCTTGCGCTCATGACAAACTCAAATGGTGAGTGCCCCATGGGTTCAAGCACCGCGCTGATGCTCCGAAGGATCATCGCGACGCGCCCGTATGCAAGCGACGAAGCGATCAGCCCGACGATTTCTGCGTCGCGCGGACTTTCCCAGCCGTACAGAAACTGAAGCGGATCGGGCGCTACGAGCTCCCTTTTATTAAAACGTCGGTACAACGACTCAAGGTGAAGCGCCATTTTTTCATATTTCAGAGTGATCGCCCCCATCAAATTTTCACCGTTCATTAGAGCGCGCGAAGAGCCTCAGGGGATTTATTCCCATCAGAGGCTCTTCGCGGCTTATGCGTCTTCGTCTTTCAGCGGCGATGTGCTGTTTCTGCGCGCCGCCAGCGCGTTGCGCTCCCAGAAAACACCGTCAGCGTATCCCTGAATGGAAGAATTTTCGTCCGCCATCGCAAGGCGCTGCTCTGCCCAGACGCAGTACTGCGCTTCCTGCTCAATGCCCACATAATGACGGCGCAGTTTTTTTGCGGCAACACTCGTCGTCCCCGAACCGAGGAACGGATCGAGCACAACGTCCCCCTCGCGCGACGAAGCCAGAATCATTCGGGCAGCCAGCTTTTCGGGCTTCTGTGTCGGGTGCGCCGTGTTCTCCGCCATCGACCAGAACGGTACCGTCACGTCGTCCCAGAAGTTCGACGGACACGTGTCGCGAAATTTTCCGCGCTCTGTCTGCACCCAGTCTTTCGGTTTTCCGCCGTCGCGGTACGAAGCCATCACTTTTTTTCTCATCTTGACGGCATCGCAGTTAAACGTGTAGACGCTGCTCGCCGTGGCAAACCAGATGTCTTCCA
>JAXEJY010000041.1:0-8821 GCA_034101315.1 Pyramidobacter sp. | reverse complement strand
TATTCTTGTGCGCCATGGAGAATGCAGCGCCAACGCCGAAGGCAGATTCCGCGGGCGAATGGACTTTCCGCTGAACGACACCGGAATGCTTCAGGCTGAGCAGACAGCTTCCGCTATTGAAAAGCTGCGTCCGGCAGCCCTCTACTCAAGCCCGCTGCTGCGCGCCGTCCAGACGTTAACCCCCGCAGCACAGCGGCTGGGGCTCGAAATCACAATCGACGACGCCCTCAACAACGTCTTGCTGGGCAGCTGGGAAGGACGCCTGAAAAAAGAGATCGCCGCAGAGTTTCCAGATCTTTGGAATCAGTGGCTTAATGAGCCGGAAAATCTTCACTTCCCCGGCATGGAAAGCCTGACAGACGTCGCGCGCCGAAGCCGGCAGTTTATCGACAGCCTCGTGCGCACGCACGCCGGTCAGACAATAGCCGTCTGCACGCACAGAACTGTCCTCAAGCCGCTCGTTCCCAATTGCCTCGGCATTCCTGTCCCGTGGTTCTGGCGCTTTCATTTTGACAACGCATCAATTTCAATTATGCTCTGCGAACAGGATCGCGGATACTCGCTTTTCAGCCTCAATGACACCCATCATTTAAGCACCCTGAGCCGCGAATGGAACTAAAAAAATCCCCCTCATGCGAGGGGGATTTTTTAGTGCTCAGATATTTTGAGGCAGAATCTGATTAGTCCTTGCGGGCAAGAGCGCGAAGGCCAGCGATGACCATCGTGACGCCAAGGAGAAGCAGAGCTGCCGCCATGCCGGAAAGCAGGTAGTTCGGCACAGCCGCGGAAAGAGAATCTCTGACCTGAATGGCAAGAGCGACAACGGTCGTTGCAAGCATGAACCAGAAGGGGATCATCATGAACGAATTGTTCTTCTTGAGACCGCGAGACACCCAGACGCCGATGCACAGAAGGGTAAGAGCAGCGACAAGCTGGTTGGAAGCGCCGAAGATGGGCCAGATGGCCTGCCATGTGGCGATGGGTTTGCCGGTAGGATCAGTCGTCTTGGTGTAGACGAGCGCAAGGGCGACGCCGACAGCGATGAGCGTGGCGACGAACTTGTTGATCTTGCCGCCGGAGATCTCCTGAATCTGGTAACGGGTCAGACGGGTTGCCGTGTCAAGAGAGGTCAGCAGGAAGCTGTTGATGGCAATCGCGCCGAGGCGGGTGCCGAAAACGGGATCCATGCCGAGAAGTCCGGAGAACTTGCCGAAGCCCTGAGAGAAGATGGCGACAGGGCTCAGTCCCTTAGCGCCTTCAACGCCGAGAACCATCAGCGTGCCGATGGCGATGACGGCGACAAGGCCTTCAACAAGCATAGCGCCGTAACCGACGAGGACGGCATCCTTTTCTTTACGGAGCTGCTTTGAAGTCGTACCGGAACCGACAAGGCCGTGGAAGCCGGAGATCGCGCCGCAGGCGACGATGACGAACATTGAGGGCCACATTGCCTTGGAGCTGAATCCGATGTACTGAAGGCTGCTGCCGATCATGGGAACGGTGTTGGTGTTCAGAGCGTTGCCGCAGAACATACCGTACGCGCCGACGATAACGGCGAAATACAGGAAGTAGGAAGCAAGGTAGTCGCGGGGCTGGAGAAGCATCCAGACGGGCAGGACAGAAGCGAGGAAGATGTAGACAGAAAGCACAACGTTCCACGTGTTCATGTCATAGGTGAACAGCTTGAGAAGGCCGGGGGTGGTCTCCGGGGTGACCTTGACGCAGGCGCCGACGATCAGAGCAAGCATGACAATGGTGACGACCCACAGAGGAACGTGCCAGCGGTAAATCATGAAGCCGGAAACGATAGCCAGGACGATGTACAGGCAGCTGACGAACGCGACGACGGGGTCAGCGACAAACGTGCCGGCAGACATGACCTGGAAAACGGCGACAACGAGGATAAGAGCGAGGATCGTGAAGCAGAGGAACAGGAACTTGCCGCTCTTGCCGATCCACTTCTCGATGACGACGCCGACGGACTGTCCGTCATGACGCATGGAAGCGACAAGGGCGCCCATGTCATGAGGACCGCCGAGGAACGTGGAACCAATAACGCACCACAGGATTGTGGGCAGCCAGCCGAATGAAAGAGCGGCGGCGATGGGACCTGTGATGGGACCGGCACCGGCGATCGAAGCGAAGTGGTGGCCAAGGAGAACGGCGGGATGCGCGGGGCAGAAGTCGATACCGTCAGCGTACTTCTCTGCGGGAGTCTGGTTTGAATCAGAAAGCCCGTAGACGTTCGACATGAAACGGCCGTAAACGACGTACCCGATGAGGAAAACAACAGCGGAAACACAGAACATCATAGTAAACAGCATTTTCAAAGGCACCTCCATATAAAAATTTTACTGCGGAAAAACTAAAAAGCGCCAGAGAGCGACGCCTGACTTCCCAGATGAAAACCGACTTTTTCATTTGGGATAGTTCCAATGTATTTTACGACTTTTTTGGAACAATGTGAAGTACCGCCCGCGTTTTTTTCTTTAACAAAATAGTCAGAAAAACCCGCAGAGACAAAACTTTTTTAATCTCTTTTATAAAAACGTTTTGCAACTATTTATTGCAATTTACTGAGCATCATTCTGCGCGCGCAAAGCATATGTATGCGCGGCGTCGATGAGCGGAGTCAGATCCTTGATCCGCTTCAGCCCCGGCGTCAGGGGAGTATAGCGAAACACCTCAAGAAAGCCTGAAAAGCCGAACATGAATGACCGCGTTCGGGATTCTGTCTTACCCTCAGGACGGACGAAAACAAAACGCTGCATCATCAGTCCTTTCTGCGGACGAGTCTTCTTGAAAATGCGCTCAACATCTTCTTCTTCGTATTTCCAGATAACATAGTCGTCCGCGCTGTAGCGGGCGACTTCGCCGATGATTCCTGCTTTAATGAACTCAGCGCGGCGGTACAAACCGGCGGCGCTGCCGTCCTGCCACGGGAGAAAGCGCCATTCGTTCCAGTAAACGCCCCCCTGGGCAAGATATGACATGTCGGTCATACACACAACCTCCTCAGCTGCGCAGGACGTCTGTCTGACTCTTTTGCAGCAAATGTAGAATGCATATCAAAGGATTATACCAGAACCTTGCCGTTTTTTCTTAAAAAATGCGAAAGGAGTTTGGCATGGTGCATTATTCTCGCGCAAAACGCGTCAAGACAAGCTGAGACACGCTCATCTACGCCTTTTCTCCCCATACGAGCCGGTAGCCGCGTCCCCGCAGGGCTTCAATCGCCGGCGCGTTCGGATGCGCCGAAAGCTTTTTCCGAAGCCGCGATATATGAGTGTCAAGAGTTCGCGAGTCGCCGCCGTCAAGCCCCCAGAGGCGGTTTAAAAGACGTTCCCGATGAAGCGGAACTCCCGGACTGCGCGCCAGAAGCTCAAGCACGCGGAACTCTGTCGGGCTCAGGATCAGCTCTTCTCCGTCAATCCACACCATGCCGTGCTCACAGTCAAGGCGCAGATTGTGGTGTTCAAACATCATTCCGCCGACGTCGCTCCGGCTGTGCCTCAAACGCGCCTCGACGCGCGCCAGAAGTTCTTTTAGAAGAAATGGTTTGCGCACATAATCGTCAGCGCCGATTGACAGCCCTTCGACGACATCGCGCTCATCGCTTCGCGCCGTCAGCATTATGACGGGTATTGAAGATGTTGTATGCGATGATTTCAAGCGACGGCACACTTCCCAGCCGTCCAATCTGGGCAGCATGAGGTCGAGAAGAATCAAATCAGGCATTTCGCCTGTGGCGCGCATCAGACCTTCGTCTCCGTCCGACGCAGCGATGACTTCATATCCGCTTCGTTTGAGCGCAAGCGTCAAAAACTGTCGAATTGGCTCTTCGTCCTCGACGACGAGAATTCTCATTCCACTCATAAAAAAGTCATGTCCTTTCAGAAATTTCATCGGCCTTCTTGCCGCACTGCGTTGCGCAGACGCATTTTTGCCTCTTTGCGCCGACGGTGCTCATTTTAGTGCAGCCTTGCTCAAAAGTCTCGCGTCGCCGCGAATTCGTCACATTACTGTAACGTTGGCGAATCCATTCGTTCACATAAAAGGCTTACCATTATCGGCGTACCACAGGCAGCTTGGCTGCCTTCACTCCATCGCGAGGTGATTTTAACTATGTCTGTATCCACGCTCAAAAAGCATTTTTCCCGGTTTCTGAATGGTCTGTGCGTTGTTCTGGCGGCCGCTTCAATCGCACAGGCGGCTGACGCCAAGTATGTATTTCTGCTCATCGGCGACGGCATGGCAATGACTCAGCGCAGCGCCGCAGAGATTTATCAGGCAAACAGAGAGAGCGCCAAGGGAACGCCGTCAGTGACGCACCTTGCCATGAACAGTCTTCCGGCTCAGGGCATGAGCACAACGTACGCGGCTGACTCCTACATTCCCGACTCCGCTTCTGCAGGTACTGCCATCGCCACGGGAAACAAGACGCGCGACGGCATGATTGCCATGGACACGACGGGCGCTGTGCCTTTCAAATCGATTGCAACGCTGGCTCATGAAAAGGGAATGAAAGTCGGCATCGTCTCGTCAGTTTCCATTGAGCACGCCACGCCTGCCGTCTTTTACGCCAATGAGCCCAGCAGAAAGAACTACTACGAAATCTCGCTCCAGATTCCCAGAAGCAATTTTGACTACTTCGCCGGCGGCGGTTTCCTGAAGCCCAACGGCAAAAAGGGCGATCAGAAGAGCATCTATGACGTTCTCAAAGATTCAGGCTACACTGTAACCACGACAAAGGCTGCGTTTGACGCGCTCAAAGCCGGATCAGACACAAAGGTTGTGTCGGTCAACCCTGTCCTTGATGCCTCGCAGGCGCTTCCCTACGACCTTGACGAAAAGGACGCCGCGCAGGGCATTTCTCTTGCTGACTTCACCGCTAAGGGAATTGAGCTTCTTGATAACCCCAACGGCTTCTTCATGATGGTCGAGGGCGGAAAAATTGACTGGACATGCCACGCCAACGACGCTCTTGCATCGATTCGCGACACGCTTGCTTTTGACGACGCCGTCAAAGTAGCCCTTGATTTTTATAAGAAGCACCCCGAAGAGACGCTCGTCATCGTCACGGCTGACCATGAAACAGGCGGTCTGACAATAGGATTTGCCGGCACGCAGTACACCACGAACTTCAATGTTCTCTCCAGCCAGAAAATGTCGTACGATGTCTTTGACCAGACTATCGCGCAGTGGAGAAAGCAGCAGCTTCCTTTTGAAGAGGCGATGAAGACGGTCACAGAGTGCTTCGGTCTGAGCACTGACCCCAAAGCCGGAGTTCTCGCTCTCGCCGATTATGAAATTGCCGAGCTGAAAGCCGCGTATGCTGAGTCGATGAAAGAAGCTGACCAGCGCACCGACGCCAAAAAAGCTGAATACTATCTTCAGTTCGGAGGCTACGAGCCATTCAGCATTTCTGTCACGCAGACTCTGAACCGCCATGCGGGCATCGGCTGGACAACATACGCTCACACGGGAGTACCCGTGCCAGTCAGCGCAATCGGCTTCGGACACGAAGCGTTCAACGGATACTATGACGACTGCGACATCTTCACAAAAATGCGCACCGCCATGGGGCTGTAGCAAGCTTGAACGATCCTTCGGAGCCGGTCTTTCAGGCATGAAAGACCGGCTCTGCCCTCCATTTTTATCGATATCTTCGGCAGAGCCGTTAAGGAGTTACGCAAAAGCATGACGTATCTTAAAGCATTTTTCTCTTGGTTTTTCGACAGAGAACGGTATTCCGATTTTATCTTTTCCGCTCTGGTTTTTGCAGCGTGCGCGGCGCTTTACGTTCTACCCTCGGGATTTGAAAACCGCGTCAGTACAAATTCAAGTCATGCGGACGGCGTCGTCATCAGCGCGGACAATTCGCTTGTGCGCACGTTCGGGCTGGTGAAAAGCGGTTCGCAGACCGTTCAGCTTTCAATTCAGGACGGGCGATACGCGGGAAAAACGCTGGAAGCGTCTAACTATCTCGTCGGAAAAATGGAGCTTGACAGGCTTTTTAAGCTGGGCGACCGCGCGCTTGTCACGATAACTGAAGTTGACGGCAGAATCACAGACGTGCGCGCAAGTGACTATCAGCGTCTGACGATTGAAAAAGTCCTTCTTTGGACATTTGCTCTGCTCCTGCTGATCTACGGCGGCTTCACGGGATTTAAAGCTCTTCTGTCGTTCGTTTTTTCGGCGCTGGCGCTGTGGAAACTTCTCTTTCCCAGTCTGCTGAAAGGGTATGATCCCATTGCTGTGGCGCTTCTTCTGACGCTGGCGCTCTCTATCGTTATCATCTACCTCGTCGCCGGAATCAGCCGGCGCGGTCACGTCGCTCTTGCCGGAACGCTGATGGGACTTGTCTTGACGTGGGGTATCGCTGAGCTGTTCGGAGAGCCGTTCCGAATCAACGGCGCTGTCAGGCCTTTTGCTGAAACACTTCTGTACAGCGGATTTCCAAATCTCAATCTGAGACGCGTTTTTCTCGCCAGTGTCTTTTTGGCGTCTTCCGGAGCGGTCATGGATCTTTCAATGGACATCTCCACTGCTATGGAAGAAATTAGAAGGCATCAGCCGTCGCTGACGCGGTGGCAGCTTCTGCGCTCAGGTCTTCACGTCGGGCGCGCCGTCATCGGCACAATGACGACAACGCTGCTCCTTGCCTACTCCGGCAGCACCATCACGATGATCATGACGTTTATCGCTCAAGGCGTTCCTCTCCCCGTCATACTGAACAACAGTCATGTTTCTTCAGAGATATTTCACACGGTTGCCGGAAGTCTGGGGCTTGTTGCCGTCGCGCCCCTGACTGCCTTCGCTTCAGCGCTCAGCCTTCCTCGCCGGTAACGCAAAAAAATCAGTTCGCCTCCTCAGCAGCAGGCTGGCGTGCTGATTTTTTGCGTTTTATAATAGAGCAATACTGACCAAAAGGAAGTGAACGCCCATGAACGGCACAGACGAGCCGACGCAGGAATTCTGTCAGTCAGTCGCTGACAGGCTGTCGGAGTGGTACGAACGTTCGCACCGCGATTTTCCATGGAGGCACGACCGTGACCCATACAGAATTTTCGTCTCAGAAACGATGCTTCAGCAGACTCAAGCAGAGCGCGTCCGTTCATTTTTCGTCCGCTGGCTGGACCGCTTTCCGACGCTCGCTTCGCTTGCCGCGGCTTCTGAGGAGGACGTCCTTCAGATGTGGCAGGGGCTCGGCTATTACAGCCGCGCGCGCAGCATTTTGGCGTCCGCTCAAATGCTCATCTCAAAAGGATACAGCACGCTGCCTGCCGACGCAGCGCTGCTGGAAGAGCTTCCCGGATTCGGGCCGTACACGGCAGGAGCGGTATGCAGCATTGCATTTGACATGCCGACGCCCGCCGTCGACGCCAATGTGCGCCGAGTCTTTTCGCGGCTTCTTGACCTTTCTCTCGACCCGTCGAAGGCGGAGGGACGCCGGATTATTGAAAACGCCGTGCGCACTGTTCTCCTCTGCGGAACGCCTCATATTCTGACGCAGGCATTCATGGAGCTCGGCGCGACGGTCTGCCTTCCGTCATGCCGCTGTGTCGACTGCCCTCTTGACCAGCTGTGCCGCGCCCGCGCTGCGGGAACTCAGCAATCGCGTCCGGCGGGGGGCAGGATAGTCCGCGTGAAACGGCGAAACGGCGCCGCGCTCCTCTTCCGAACTCCGGCCGGAATCTGTCTGCGCCGCAGGGCAGCGCGCGGATTGTGGGCAGATTTTTACGAAATTCCATGGGTTATTGGAGACGAAAACGAGACGCACGACGACTGCCTCAGACGCCTTGCGTCAGAGTTAGGGGTTAAGACGTCAGAATGCGGCGGCTGCGGCATGGCAGAAACGCTGCGCTTCACTCAGTGGCAGGTTCGCGTGCGCCTGTGGACATGCCGTCATTTCTGCGCGATACCTCAAAATCTTGAGCTTTTTCCGGAGAACTCGCTGGAAGAACTCCCCATGCCCGCAGGAATCAAGCGTCTGGTTATAAAATACTTAAAATCATGATACAATTCAACCAGCCGTATCAGACAAACAGGAACACCACTTCAGGGAGGGGCACAGAATGATGAACGAAGAGACTATGCAGCGTGTAAAATCGATTCCAGCGCTTGCTGATGCCGCAGCTCTGCGCGAAACTCTATGGATAAACAGCCAGAAATGTCCTTTCGATCAGGCGGAAAAAAGCATTACCGCAGAGCAGATTGAGGACGCCCGATCGCGCCTTGAACGTTTTGCGCCCCTCATCGCGCAGATTTTCCCGGAGACTCGCGGCGCAGGCGGAATTATTGAGTCGGAGCTCCTTGAGACGCCGAACATGAAACGCCGTCTGAATGAGCAGTGGAACGCCGGCATTTCAGGACGTCTGTTCCTGAAAAAGGACAGTCATCTGCCCATCGCCGGTTCGATTAAGGCGCGCGGCGGGATCTATGAAGTTTTAAAACACGCCGAAACTCTGGCGATTGAAGCCGGACTCATTTCAACGTCTGACGATTACAGCGTGATGGCGCAGCCTTTTTTCCGCGATTTTTTCAGCCAGTACAAAATCCAGGTCGGCTCGACGGGCAACTTAGGGCTGAGCATTGGAATCATGAGCGCTCAGCTTGGGTTTAAGGTAATTGTCCACATGTCCTCTGACGCGCGCCAGTGGAAAAAAGACCTGCTGCGCAGCAAAGGCGCTGTCGTCGTGGAGTATGACGGCGATTACGGCGCGGCGGTCAAACAAGGACGCGCCGAATCTGACGCTGATCCGTCGAGTTACTTTGTGGACGATGAAAACTCAGTCAATCTGTTTCTGGGATATGCCGT
>JAXEJY010000040.1:0-2659 GCA_034101315.1 Pyramidobacter sp. | reverse complement strand
AACAGCGTCTCGCGGATAATTTCCCAGTCGGGCTTCATCAGAGGCGCGCTGAGGCAGAGCAGTCCGCGGCGGCTGAGATAGAACGCGGCAACCCAGATAAAAGCGGCAACTTGAGCGAGCGACGTCCCCAGCGCCGCTCCGGCGACGCCCATGCCCATGCGGGCGATGAACAGCCAGTCGAGCGCGATGTTTACTGCGGCGCCGATGACGAGTGTCCACATGGCGCGGCGCGGAAAGCCTTCAGCGCGAATAAGGTAGTTGAGGGCAAAGCCGATGAGATTAAACGGAAGCCCCCAGAGAATTATTTTCGTGTAGACGCGCGTCAGCGGCGCAAGACGCGGCGTCGCCCCCAGAAGCGCGACGAGCTCGTCGAGGAAGAAAAGTCCTCCGGCGGTCAGAATGACAGAGACGGCAGTGATGAGCGTCAGCGCCGTGCCGAGAACTTTTTCGGCGTCGCGCCGGCGTCC
Organism: Pyramidobacter sp.; assembly: GCA_034101315.1. GTDB lineage: Bacteria > Synergistota > Synergistia > Synergistales > Dethiosulfovibrionaceae > Pyramidobacter. The sequence continues at coordinate 2,192 of JAXEJY010000040.1, read as the reverse complement.
TTCGCCGAGAAATCGGGAGATTTGAGACGCGCCGCCCACTCCGACGAGCGAACAGACAGCGATGACGAATACGCTTAAGGGGAACGTCAGCCCGACGGCGCCGAGACTTTCAGCGCCGGCGCAGCGACCGATAAACAGACGGTCAACGATGTTGTACAGAGCGTTTGCCACCAGACCGAGGATGGCAGGAGCGGAGAAGCGGAACAGAAGACGGGCAACAGAGCCCTGACTCATAGCGGCTGCGGGAGTCTGAGTCATGGAACATCAACCTCATTTCAAAAATCACACAAAAGAAGATGGAGCACAGTTTACATTCTTTTTTCCTCTCGAGTTGGGAATTCTGTCAGAGGACTGCGCGGCAGTCCTCTGAATGCGCATGAAATTATCATACACAAAAATCAAAATTCTCTCAAATCTGATAGAACGGAATGATTTTGAATAGGGCTGAATAGCGCGGATTAGATTGATTAAATTGAGGGGGCGCGCTTTTTTCCCTCAAACTCCTCTTTTCTCCTCAGCGGTGCTGTATACTGCGCAGAACCTTTCCGAGGCGGGCAATGCCTGCAATGATTTTTTCGCGGCTCATGCACGAATAGTTCATGCGCGCGTGGTTGTGCTTGGGATTTTCGGGGTAGAACGGAGCGCCCGGAACGTACGCGACTCCGGCAGGAATGACGCGCGTGCGCATCAGCTCCTCTGTGTCGGCTGACGGGGGAACGGTCAGCCACGTGAACAAGCCGCCCTCAGGATTTGTCCACGACGTCCCTTCGGGGAACTCGCGCTCCATGCACGACAGCATGAGATCTTTTTTCTCCTTGTACGCCGCGCGGATTTTCTGAATGTGGGCGTCGAGGTCGTACATGTCCATAAACGCGTTGGCGGCGTAGACCATCAGCGTGGACGACTGGCTGTCCTCTGCGGTTTTGAGCATCGCCAGCCGGCGCGCAATTTCCGGCGAAGCGGCAGCCCAGCCCAGACGCATTCCGGGAGAAAGGACTTTTGAGAAACTGCCCAGATGAACGACGCGTCCGTCTGTGTCAAAGCTCTTGATGGCAGGCTGCGCCTGTCCCTCAAAGCGAATTTCGCGGTACGGACTGTCCTCAAGAACCATGACGTCGTATTCCTGCGCCAGCTCGTACAGACGGCGCCGGCGCTCAAGCGGCATCGAGACGCCCATCGGATTTTGAAATTCAGGAATGGTGTAGATGAACTTGGCGTTTCTGTTGGCTTTCAGAGCGGCTTCAAGGGCGTCCATGTTCATGCCCTGGCTGTCCATCGGCACGCAGGCGTAGCGCGGCTGATACACGTTGAACGCAATGAGCGCTCCCAGATACGTGGGACTTTCTGTGATGATGACGTCGCCTTTGTCTATGAGCAGTTTTGCCATGAGGCTGAGTCCCTGCTGTCCGCCCGTCGTGATGAGGATTCCGTCGTCGGGGCACTGGATTCCGGCGCGCTTCATGCGCGACGCGATTTTGGCGCGCAGCTGAGGAATTCCCTCAGACGTCCCGTACTGAAGCGCAAGACGTCCCTGAGCGCGCAGAACTTCCTGAATGACGCAGCTCAGCTGTTCTGTCGGGAAAAGGTCGGGATCGGGATAGCCGCCGCCGAACGAAATCATGTCGGGCGACGCGGCTGCCAGCTTGAAAAGCTCTCGAATTGCTGAGGGCTTCACGCCCTCCATGCGCTGTGCAAATTTTTCTTTCATCTTATAAGCTCCTGTTCATGCGGCGCGGCGTTTTTTTTAGACGCCGGCGGAGTTCAGTCCCAGCGCCGATTCAATTTCGGCGCGGCGGCGGCTCAGCCTTCGGCGCGCCGACTCTTCGTCGTCCGCCTTAATCGAATAATAGATCTTGATCTTCGGCTCTGTTCCCGACGGACGCACGGCGAACCATTCCCCACAGTCTGCCGCGAACTTCATGACGTTTTCGCGCGGCAGTCCGTCAATTCCCTTCGAGTAGTCCAGAATCTGCGTCACGCCCTCAAAAGCGTTTTCGTTCTCGCGCAGAGACGTCATCATGGCTTGAATGCGCTCTGCTCCCTCTTTGCCCTTCAGCGTGTGCGAGTCCTGAGCGTCAAGGAAATAGCCGTGCTCGGCGTACAGCTCGCCGAGGACGTCAAAAAGCGTTTTTCCCTGCTCTTTGCACTGCGCCGCCATTTCGCAGATGAGCATGGCAGACACGACGGCGTCT
>JAXEJY010000039.1:0-3231 GCA_034101315.1 Pyramidobacter sp. | reverse complement strand
TGCTATGCACCCAGCCGGGAGCATAGCGCCGTTTGTTGTCAGCAGCCCGTTTCACGGTCTGCGTGTAGTTCCTTGTAAACTGACCTAAAGGTCAATTCAAGTCTGTTCCTTTCTGCCCTTGTTTCCTTTATTGCATTTTGCTGGGCAGTTTACATGGGAATTACGATCAAGGGTTTGAATCCGAATCTGGCAAACGCTTCGGGCGCAACTGGCTGGATGATGACTCAGCTGCCGACGACCATTACCGCCTGCTTCTGCGCTGCGCTTTTCGCGGCAATGATGTCGACGGTCAGCTCTGGTGTTCAGTCAATCGTCGTCAACATTACACGGGATATCGTTCCTGAGATTATGCCTGATATCACGGAGAAACAGAGCCTTACTCTTTCACGAGTTCTGTCGTTCTTGCTGATGGCGTTCTCTCTGGTCATGTGCTTGTTCTTCACCGATACGCTGACATGGCTGGTTGCAACTGCCGGTCTTTCTGCCTCTGTGCTTCTCTGTCCGATTTTTGTCAGCTACGCTTTGCGCAAAAAACGCATCATCACCAATGCGGGCATCGTCGGCGGAATGCTGTTCGGCACGGTTGGCGGAACGATTGGCATGGTTATGAAGACAACCATTAACTACGCCGCGCTAGGCATTCTGTTCTCATTTGTGGGCATGATGGTTGTCAGCGCTGTGACAAAGAGAAGCGGAGTTATCTGCGAAAACTAATCTGTTGACATTTCTTAGAGAGCAAACGCATCAGTTTCTCTCGTCCGGAAAAAATAAAAACGAAAAGAGGGCGTTATTATGAAAGAGCATATTGCAATTGTCGGCGCTGGCAACGGTGGTCAAGCATTTGCTGGTTATCTGTCTCTGATGGGGGAACACATTAAGATCTTTGATGTCTTTCCTGCTACAGTTGAAAAACTGAACGAAGTTGGCGGCGTCCTCATGGAGGGCAACAGCAAATATAAAGGATTTGGAAAAATTGAGCTGGCTAGCACGAACATGAAGGACGTTATTGAGGGAGCGAAGCTGATTCTGATTGTTCTGCCTTCTCTCTATCATGCGGATATGGCGCGGCAGATGGCTCCATATCTCAAAGACGGACAGGTAATTGTTCTGAACCCTCACGCGTCGATGGGACCTGTGGAGTTTAAGAATGTCCTGAATGAGTGCGGCGTAACAGCCGATGTTACAATCGGATGCACGTCCACCTTGCTCTTTGCCTGCCGTGCGGTTGAAATCGGTAAGGTTGTTGTCGCCGGACAGAAGCAGCACTTGTTTGCGTCAGCATATCCTTCAAGCCGCAACCAGATTCTTGTCGACATGTTCAAGGATATTCTTCCTGAGTTTGAGGTTGTGGACGATGTTATCAGAACGAGTCTTGAAAACATCAATGCCTATGTCCATCCGGCTCCCAGCATTTTGAACACCGGCAGAATTGAATCCGGCACTCCTTTTGAATATTATTTGGACTGCACTCCGGCGCAGGGACGCTACATTGACGCTCTGGACAAAGAACGCATGGCCCTCGCCGCCGCATATGGACTGGATCACAAGATGAAGATGCTCGTTGAGGAGTATAAAGCAATGTACCGCTGCCACGGCGATAATATGTACGAAATTCTCACCAGCAATGAGGATTTGAAGGGCATTCGCGGTCAGAAGTCATTGGACACCCGCTACATCATGGAAGATGTTCCCTGCTCCTTGGTCGCTCTTCAGTCGCTTGGCAAGATTGCCGGCGTGCCGACGCCCTGCATTGATGCCATGATCACCGTTGCTCGCACGTTACTTCCGCATATGATTGAAGGGCGCACAGTCAAGAACCTTGGATTAGAAGGAGTCAGCAAGGAAGAATTCATCAAAATGTGCAGGGGATAACGTCCTGTTGACAAGCAAATAATCGCACACAGCACAGCCGCGCCGCTTCGTACAGATTCGGCGCGGCTTTTCGTTAAACAAAATCCCCCTGCCTGAAAAATGTCTTTCAGACATTTCCCAGGCAGGGGGATTTGTGTGTATTATCCTCTTACGCTGCTCCTCTCTCAAGCTCTTTAAATTTTTTCTTGTAGATCATCAGCATGACGAGGGTGATGATGCAGGCGAAGATGTCGGCGACGGGGTAACACATGAAGACGCCGGTGATTCCGAAGAAGCGGGGCAGGATGAGGAGTGAGGGGATGAAGAAAATCACCTGGCGGCTGAGGGACAGGAAGAGCGCCGGGCCGGCGAAACCGAGGGCTTGGAACGTGACGGTTCCGATGATCTGGAATCCGATAATGGCGAACGTTGACTGGAGGATTCTGACGCCCCACACGGTCAGGCGCATGACTTCAGGGTCGTCGGTGAAGCCCATGACGAAAATGTGCGGAAACGCCTGCAGGATGATCTCGCCGACGACGGTGATGGCGGACGCGCAGATCATGGCGATTTCGACGGCTTTGCGCGCGCGCTGATACAGTCCTGCGCCGTAGCAGTAGCCGACGACGGGCTGCATTCCCTGACCGATTCCGAACACAGGCATGACGGCGATTGAGGAGACTTTCATCATAATTCCGTACGCGGCGATGTGATACGGCGAGCCGTAGTCGGAGAGCTGATACATCAGGATTCCGCTTGAAATGCACATGGCAGCCATGCGCATGAACTCTGAAAATCCAATGGACAGAATTTCAAACGCCGTTTCGCGGCGCAGGGGCATTTTTGAGGGCTTGAGGGCGATGAGGCTGCGGTGTCCTGACACGTAGTAGCGCACGTTCCACCCCAGCATGACAACTTGTCCTGTGACGGTCGCCCACGCCGCGCCGGCGATTCCCATTTTGAACGCGAAGATGAAGAGCGGGTCGAGAAAAGCGTTCAGCACGGCGGGCAGAACCATGGAGAACATGGCGTAGCGCGTGTTGCCCTCGGAGCGTATGGTGTTGTTGAACAGCATGGCGACGATCACGACTGGGTTGCCGAGGAACACAATTTTGAGGTACGTGATGGTGAGCGCGCGCACTTCGTCGTGCGTTCCTGTCAGCGTGACGAGCGGCTCCAAAAAGAGCAGCCCTCCGGCGAGCGCGGCGATTCCGATGGCGGAGGACATGAGAAATCCGTTGCCCAGCGCGCGTTCGGCACCGTCGTCGTCTCCGCTTCCCAATTTTCGCGACGACAGAGATGCCGTTCCGATGGCGACGAGCATCGCCAGCGCGTTGACGAAAAACTGAACGGGAAAAGCGGCGGCAGCGGCGGCGATTC
>JAXEJY010000038.1:0-2537 GCA_034101315.1 Pyramidobacter sp. | reverse complement strand
GCAGGAAGAGTACGAAGAGCTTCAGCGTCTTTATTACGTCGCTATGACCCGCGCGCGCGACGGGCTCATTCTGTGCGGCGTCGCGCCCCAGGAAGCAGACGGTAAGGAACGCTCTGCCCCGAATCGGTCGATGATGTCGATTGAATATGCCGCAGGGGGCGATTTTTCCCTGTGCAGCGATGATGTGCAGCCCGTCCGGGTTTTGCGCAGCGCTCAAAAGGCGTCCTCAGGAAAGACGGTAAAGCAGACGCCGCGCCGCCGAGCGCTGAGGGACATCAGCGCCACGTCGCATTCTCTGTGGATGCAGTGCCCTGCTGCGTGGCGAATGGTCTTTCGCCAGAATCTGTCCCTGGGGTGGAGCGCGCCTGAAGAAGGAGCTGGAGGCGCGGGGGGAGCGGAGCTTGGAACGGTTGCGCACTGGATTCTGTCGAAGTGGAACTTCACCGACGAAGGCTATCAGCGCATTTTGAGCCTTCAGGAAGGACACCTGCGCCCTGAGTTCCGCCGGATATGGCGAGACGAACGGGCGCGTCACGAGCTTGCGTCGTTCGGCAGCAGTTTCCATTCAGAGCAGGGGGAGCGGCTGCGCGCCCGTCTGCTCGCCGCAGCAAACGCGGGAACTCTGCGCCGCGAATATCCGTTCAGAGCGGCGCTGGGAAACGTCAGCCTCGTCGGCGCGGTCGACGTGTTCTGGATTGAACATGACGAAACGGGCAATCCTGTCCGCCTGTGCGTCAGAGACTATAAAACCACGCGCGCGGCACTGAATCCTCTGCGTCAGCGCTGGCTGGACGAGTTCTACACGCGGCAGCTCCGCTTCTACGCGCTGGCGCTGGCGCTTCAGAATCCGGAACTTGCCGGACTTGAAACGGACCTCGGCATATGGTATCTGCGCAGCGGCAGTGAGCATGTGCTCCGAACGTTTACGCCGCAGGACGCAGATGAGCTGACGCGCAGCCTTTCGGAACAGGCGCATGCGGCGGCAAACGGCCCGTGGGAGTCCTGCCACGCCAAGTGCGCCGGCTGTCCCTACGAGCGAGGCTGTCTGTTCGCGTCTCAGCCGGCAAAAGAATAAAGGCGTAAAAAAATCCGCAGGACTTTCGCGTTTTGAAAGCCCTGCGGATTTTTTGCGCCTTCGTCAGCTGCGCGTCGGAATAACTTCCAGCCAGTACTGATCGGGATCTTGGATAAAGTAAATTCCCATGTCGGGATTTTCGTAGCAGATACAGCCCATTTCCTGATGGAGCGCGTGAGCGGCTTCAAAATCGTCGACGCGGAACGCCAGATGGAATTCCTGCTCGCCCAGATCGTACGGCTCTGTGCGGTCGTGAAGCCACGTCAGCTCAAGCTCAAAGCTTGTGACGCCGTCCCCCAGATAGACGATTGTGAAGCCCTCTTTTTCAATGCGGTGGACTTCTTTCAGCCCCAGAGCCTTTTCGTAAAACGCCATGCTGCGCTCAAGGTTCAGTACGTTGAAGTTGGTGTGGAGAAAGTTAAATTTCATCGCCGTGCCCCCTCGTCAAAAGATGTGATGCGTTTATTATACATCAGCCGCTCGGGAATTTTTTCAGGCAGACGGATGTTTTTTTATGCCGCTATAATGATGAAAAATCTGTGATATTTTGAAAAATATTTAATGTTTTTGTGGAGTTTCTTTTTCAGCGCGGCTCTATTAAGATACAATCAATTTGTGCAACCGGTTTCGCAGTTTTGTTTCGAGAATTTGAAACGGGGGAGATTTTTTGAGCAAAAAGGCTTATCTGATCCTTCAAAACGGCATGGTCTTTGAAGGCGAACGCTTCGGCGCATCCGGCGACGTGACGGCTGAGACCGTTTTTACGACGGGGATGACCGGTTATATGGAAACGCTTACCGATCCCAGCTATCACGGTCAGATTGTCGTTCAGACATTTCCGCTGATTGGAAACTGCGGCGTGATTCCTGAGGATTTTGAAAGCTCGGCGCCGCGCCTGAGCGGCTACATCGTCCGGCAGATGTGCGGCGCGCCGTCAAACTTCCGCAGTCAGGGACGGCTGGCTGATTACCTTGAGCGCGCCGGCGTCGTCGGCTTGGCAGGAATTGACACGCGCGCGCTGACGCGCGTTCTGCGCGAGACGGGCGTCATGAACGGCGCAATTCTCTCTGAAGTGCCCGCCAACATGACTGAGTTCTGTCGCAGCCTGGCGGCAAAAAAACTGTCAAGCGACGTGTACGCCGTCACGTGCGATTCCCCGTCTGTCATGAATCCCGAAGGGCAGACGCACGTCGTCCTGTGGGATTTCGGCTTTAAAGCCGGCATCGCGCGCGCACTCGTCCAGCGCGGCTGCCGCGTGACGGTTGTTCCTGCGTCGACGACTGCCGCCCAAATCGCGGAGCTTTCCCCCGACGGCATCATGCTTTCCAACGGCCCCGGCGACCCGGCTGACTATACCTCCATCATCGACAACGTCAACGCCGTCGCCGAGACGGGAATCCAGATGTTCGGAATCTGTCTGGGACATCAGCTTCTTGGAATCGCCCGCGGCGGAACGACGACG
>JAXEJY010000037.1:0-4056 GCA_034101315.1 Pyramidobacter sp. | reverse complement strand
TGAGTTCGGCAGATCCCTTAATGCGGTAGACGACAGCGCACGCACCGCAGAACCCGTTGCGGCAGCCGACGCCGCGAACGAGATGAAATCCGGCGTACTCCATCGCCGCCATGATCGTCAGCTCTGAGGGAACAGAACACTTCTTTCCCAGAAGCCAGACTGTAACCATTTTATCCATGTTTATTTCCCCCTTCGATCAATATTCACCGGGCATCTCGTCGATCTGATCGCAGGTGAATACAGGTCCGTCTTTGCAGACATACTTTTTACCGATATTGCAGCGGCCGCATTTGCCAACGCCGCACTTCATCTTGAGTTCAAGCGTAGTGTAGATGTTGTTCTTCTGGAATCCCATCTCGACCAGAGCTGCAAGACACAGCTTAATCATGATAGGAGGTCCGCAGAACAAAACGGCGCGGTTTTCAGGCGTAAACGCCAGCTGCTTCAGGAACGCTGGAACAAAGCCGACGTTGCCGTCCCAGCCTTCTTCTGGGCGGTCAATCGTCAGATGAACGTGCATATCAGGCTTTTCGGGCCAGATTTCAGTCAGCTCGTGATAGCGGACAAAGTCGCTCTTGCTGCGCGCGCCGTACACCAAGTCAACGCGTCCGTAGTCGGCGCGGTTGTCTATGATGTAGTTGATCACGCTGCGCATGGGGGCGAGTCCGATTCCTCCGGCGATAAACAGGATATCCCTGCCCTTGAGTTTGTCTTCAACTGGAAAATGGTTTCCGTAGGGGCCGCGCACGGCAATCTGCTGTCCTGCTTCGACGTTGAAGTGGAGATAGTTGGTCACAATTCCGCAGCGTTTAATGCTGAACTCAGTATAAGCGGTCTCAGTCGGTGATGAGGTTATTGAGAAAAGAGCCTCACCCATTCCGGGAACGGAAAGAATCGCGCACTGTCCGGGCATATGCTGAAACAGCATGCCTCCCTCAGGCTTTTCAACGCGGAACGTCTTGACATCGCCGGTTTCCTGCCATATGCCCGTGACGACGCCGACGACGGGAAGTAGGTGATTGTGTCCGCATGTGCAGTTAGACATCTTCGCTCGCCTCCAGTGCTTTGGCTACTTTTACGATGTTGTTGCAGACAGGACACTTGGCAAGGCAGCGGCCGCATCCGACGCAGGAGTAAACACCGTCGTTATTCTCGGGGAAATAGACCAGTTTATGCATGAAACGCTGGCGGAAGCGCTCTTTCTGAGTCTTGCGCGGATTTTCCGCCGCCATCTTCGTGAAGTCGCGGTTCATACAGCTGTCCCAGCAGCGATAGCGGTCCGTGCGCGTCTCGCCGGGAACAAAGTCGCGGATATCGTAGCAGTGACATGTGGGGCACACAAAGGTGCACGTGCAGCAGGCGAGACAGCCCTGATACAGCTTATTCCACACGTCGCTGTCAAACGTCTTCAGCTCAGACTCGGTTATTTTGGGGGCGATTCTGAAGCTGCCCAAGGGCAGTTTCTTCAGGACGTCGCGCGTCCGGTTCCTCTGCGCCTCGACAGGAGCGAGATCGTCTGCGGTCTCAAACAGAGCCTTGACGGTTTCAGTCAGAGCGCTGCCCTTGTCCGTGCGGGGCTCCCAGTAGAGGAATCCGTCAGCGGCATAGGTTGTCACGTCACCGGCAGGGGCGGCGGCGTCGATGCCGAACGTTCCGCAAAAACACGTTTCTTCAGGAGCTGCGCAGCCAAGACCGATCAGCACTGTATTTTCGCGGCGCTTCTTGTAATAGGGGTCAACAGGGTCTTTCAGAAAAACCATGTCGAGAATCTCAAAGCTTCGAATGTCGCAGGCGCGGACGCCGAACGCGATCGTCATCTCGTCGGTAGGCATGATCTCCTCGATGGAGATTTTCTTCCCCTCAGTTTTGAACGAGTAGAGATTTTCGACCTGAGGGAAGAAGAGATCTTTTGCGGAACGGGCAGTCAGGTGCTTCTCGATGTCAACGTCGGTTTCGGCGGACCAGAGGGCGAAGTCCGTCGTGCTGCCTTTGCGGGCAGGAACGTACAGTTTGCCCTCTTTGGCAATCGCTGCAAGAAGCACGGGAAGTTTCTCAAGTGAAATCTTATACACGGCGCTTCCCTCCTTTAGCGGTGATGCTCACACGTATTCGCGTCGTTCGGGTCAAGATCGCCCTGCGCGTAGGTGACCAAAGGCGGTTTTTCCTCAGTTCCCTTGCCCGCCTGCCACGCGCCGAAGAACTCGTTGATGTCCTTCATGAACTTCATGTTTAAAAGACCAAGCTTCACGCCCTGAGGACACACGCGCGCGCACTCGCCGCAGCCGACGCAGCGGCCGGCGACATGATACGCGCGAATGATGTGGAACAGGTTCTCCTCGGCGTCGTCAGCGGCAGCCTTGCCTCCGACGGGCGCTTCAGGATGGTCAAAAATGCACTGCTCGCAGCTGCATGCAGGGCAGACATCGCGGCACGTGTTGCAGCGAATGCACTTGGACAGCTCAGCGCGCCAAAATGCAAAACGCTCTTCAGGCGTCATCGCCTCAATGGCTTTGACGGCGGCAAAACGGTCGCCGGAGAACGCCGGAACTTCCATCTTAGCAGCAAGCTCTTCATCGCAGATCATATACTCATTGCCCTTGCACATGGCGCACTTGTCAAGGAGAACGTCGCTCTTATTCATCTCAGCGGCGCCGTAGACAGTTTCAACTTTCACCGTCTCGCCGTCGCAGGAAACGGACAGAATACCCTTGCAGCCTTTGGCGCGGACTTTATTGATGTCAATCATGCCTGAGCACGGCGTGCCGACCGCGTGGACAAGCTCGCGCTTCACGCGGTGATCGGCAATCAGCTGATTTGTGCCGTAGGTGTCGCAGGGCTTCAGGAAAACGGCTGTTTTCTTTCCGAGCGCTGACTGAGCAATCAGATACTTGGACAGGTTGGCAGGGCAAAATTCGCTATAGACGATATCGCCGCACTCGGACTCAGAGGCGAACAGGGCAGGGCTGGTGTCATAGAAGAACTCTCCGCTTCTCCACGCCAGGACATTTTCCACTGTGCCGGAGGCAATGAGCTCGGCGGCTTTCTGCCGCATCAGTGTGGTTAGTCTTTGCATCGCAGATCCCTCAAATTCACATTCGGTCCAAGCGTGGTGATATGCTCGACAAAGTCGTTCATCACCGCGGCGAACTTCGCGCCCTCTGCGGCGCTTACCCAGTCGACGCGCAGACGCTCCGAGGCAACTCCCATGAAGCTGAGCATGCGCATGAGCAGTGTCAGACGGCGGCGGGCGTAGAAATTTCCGCTGGTGTAGTGGCAGTCGCCGGGATGACAGCCGCAGATAATCACGCCGTCAGCCCCGCGCTGAAACGCGCGGAGAATAAACATGGGATTCACGCGGCCAGAGCATGGGACTTTGATGATCTTCACGCTGGCGGGATACGCCTTGCGGGCAGTACCGGCGCCGTCCGCTCCGGCATAGCTGCACCAGTTGCAGCAGAATGCCACGATTTTAGGCTCAAAATTTTCGTTTAACATAATGCGTCAATCTCCGCCATGATCTGCCGGTTGCTGAACCCCTGCAGATCCATCGCCGTGGAAGGACAGACTACGGTGCAGGCGCCGCAGCCTTGGCACAGAGCGTCGTTGACTACTGCTACCGTGCGTTCTTCCCTCTGACCGTTCAGGTTGATGATGAGCTTCTTCTCGTAGGAAATTGCGCCGTAGGGGCAGGCGTTCGCGCAGGACTGGCAGCCGGAGCAGATCCTCTCGTTGCACTTTGCGGTGCAGGGGTTTGTCAGCAGCTTATCCTTCGTGAGCAGGCCGATGACCTTGACTGCGGCAGCGCTGGCCTGCGCAACTGTCTCTGGAATGTCGCGCGGACCTTGGCACATTCCAGAAAGGAACACGCCGGCGGTGGGACTTTCAACGGGACGAAGCTTGGGATGCGCCTCAACGTAGAAGTCATTCGTGTCGATTGAAGCCGTGCACAGTGTCGCCATCTTCCGCGCGGAGTGCGACGCGACAACGGCGGGCGCGAGCACGAGAAGATCTGTGTTCATGATGATCTGCTCACCGCTGTTCAGGTCGCTGGCGAAC
>JAXEJY010000036.1:0-5158 GCA_034101315.1 Pyramidobacter sp. | reverse complement strand
TAGTGTTACAATCACCCATAGAAAGACTCCTCTCTTTTCCCGTATGGTGGTGTTTTGGGTGATGCTATCTTACAGGAAAAAACGGGGTCTTTCTATTTTTTTACGCGACCGCGTTTACACAAAATATTTTACGCTCTCGCTTTGCTCTCGGCGGCGGCAGGGCGCTCGGCGTCTTCCTGTTCCTCATATACGGTCTGTTTACGGCGATGACAGCGGGCGTTGAGCGCGCGTTTATCGCGGAAATGGCGCCGATTCACCTTCGCGGGACGATGCTGGGGCTTCACTCCACTCTGGCGGGCGTCGCTCTTCTTCCGGCAAGCGTCATTGCCGGTCAGCTGTGGTCGGCGTGCGGCGCTTTGGCTCCGTTTATCTGGGGCGGGGGGCTGTCGATCGTTTCAGCATGTGTCCTGGCATTTTACCTGAAGGATCAGCCTCTCAGATGATGATTTCTTTTTAACTGAACGGGCATTATCGGAACTCATGAAGGGCGCATCGGGATTTCCGGTGCGCTTTTTGCTGAAATTTGCGGGAGTGCCGCTTCTGGGATATAATAAACATTTAATCGTCACGGTCTGAACTGAGACGGGACAAGGAGCAAAAACGATGAAATATTTTGATACGCACTGCCATTTCAACTCGCCTGAATTGCGCGCGGACATTGCGAAGGAGCTTGAACAGTGCCGCGCCGCCGGAGTTGAGCGCATGGCAGTTATCGGCAGCACGCTCGAGGACAGCGAGGAAGCTGTAAAAATCAGTCGCGAATACTGTCAGTACGGTCTGTTCCCCGTCGTGGGGATACATCCGCACGAGGCGAAGGACGCCGCAGACGGACTGCCGCAGAGGCTGTTTGAGCTGGCGCGCCTGCCGCAGGTTCGCGCGTGGGGCGAAATAGGGCTTGACTACTATTACGATCTGTCGCCGCGCGACGTTCAGCTTCGCGTGCTGGAACAGCAGCTTTTGGCGGCGGCTGAGGTCGGTTTGCCCGTCGTGTTTCACGTTCGCGAGGCGTACGACGATTTTTGGAGCGTTATCGACCGAGTCGGCGCGCCTCGCAAAGCCGTGCTTCACTGCTTTTCGGGGACGATTGACGACGCGCGCCGAGCGCTGGATTACGGCTGGAAAATCGGCGTAACGGGAGTTGTTACGTTTGCGCGTGCTGATGAGTTCCGCACGCTTCTGGCGCAGATCCCTGCGGCGTCGCTTTTGTGCGAGACTGACTCGCCGTGGATGTCGCCGGTTCCGTTTCGGGGCAAGGTCAACGTGCCGTCGCGCGTCCCCTTTGTGTACGCTCGGCTTGCTCAAGTAAAAGGCATGGAGCTGGAGGCGTTTGCGGAGCAGGTCTGGCGCACTGCGTGCGATTTTTACGGTGTGGAGGTTTCAGCGTGTTTGAATACAGACTAATTGCTCAGTGCCCTGAGACAGGGGCGCGGGCAGGAGAGTTCGTGACGCCGCACGGCGTCATTCCGACGCCTGTTTTTATGCCCGTCGGAACGCAGGCGACAGTGAAGGCGATGAGCCCTGACGAGTTGAAGGAGATTGACGCGCGGATTATTCTGTCAAACACGTATCATCTTTTTCTGCGTCCAGGACCTGATTTGATCGCCAAGGCGGGCGGTCTTCATTCGTTTATGAACTGGGATCGCCCTATTCTGACGGACAGCGGCGGTTTTCAGGTTTTTTCTCTGGCGAAAATCAACAAGATTCTTGAGGACGGCGTTGAGTTCCGCTCTCACATTGACGGATCGAAGTGCATGATGACGCCGGAGCTTGCCACAGAGATTCAGCAGAAGCTCGGCTCTGACATTGCCATGTGCTTCGATCAGTGCGTCAAGCTGCCCTGCACGCGGGAAGACGCTGAAGCGGCTGTTGAGCGCACTCTGCGCTGGGCTCGCCGCTGCCGCGACTATCACACGCGGCAGGACCAGGCGATGTTCGGCATCGTTCAGGGAGCGCTGTTTGATGACTTGCGCGCGCACTGCGCTGACGAGCTGGCGAAGATGGACTTTCCCGGTTATTCAATCGGAGGGCTGTCTGTAGGGGAAAGCCATGCCGAAATGTACCGTTGTCTTGAATATCTCATGCCGCACATGCCCAAGAATAAGCCGCGCTACCTGATGGGCGTCGGGCATCCGGCAAACTTAATCGAAGGAATTGCGCGCGGCGTCGACATGTTTGACTGCGTTCTGCCCACGCGCAACGGCCGCACGGGAACACTTTTCACGCATGAAGGAAAAATGAACATCAAGCACAGCCGCTACACAGAAGATTTTTCGCCGATTGATTCCAAGTGCGACTGCTATGCGTGCGCACACTTTACGCGGTCATACGTGCGGCATCTGTACCGCGTTGGCGAGATTCTGGGCGCGCGTCTGTGCAGCTGGCACAACATTCATTTTCTCGTTCACCTTGTCGCAGGAGCGCGGCAGGCAATTATCGAAGGGCGCTTTCCGGAATACCGGCGCGCGTTCATGACTGGCTATGAAGGCGGCGCATACTGTGAAAGTCTATGATAACGTAGTACCCGTTGATTTCTGGAATCCCGATAAAGACGTCATCGCCCGCGCGGCTCAGTTGATCCGCGACGGTCAGCTCGTCGCGTTTCCGACCGAGACAGTGTACGGACTCGGGGCGAACGCTCTCAACCCCGAAGCTGTGAGGCGGACGTATGCGGCAAAGGGGCGTCCGTCAGATAATCCGCTTATTCTGCATTTTCCTGACCCCGAATCCGTAGAGCAGGCGGCGTACGTCGACGAGCGCGCAAAGTCCCTGATGGACGCGTTCTGGCCCGGACCTCTGACGCTCGTTCTCCCGGTCAAAGACTGTGTGCCGCCTGAAGCTCGCGCGGGACTGCCGTCTGTCGGCTGCCGGATGCCCGACTATCCAGCGGCTCTGGCTTTTTTTGCCGCGTGCGGCGTTCCCGTTTCAGGCCCCAGCGCGAACAGAAGCGGACGTCCCAGCCCGACAAACGCGCAGACTGTTGCCGAGGATATCGGAAGCGCGGCGGCGATGATCCTTGACGCGGGGGAGTGCCGTGTCGGCGTCGAGTCAACCGTTTTGGACGTCACAGGAAAAGTTCCTGTCCTTCTGCGCCCGGGCGGCGTCTCAATGGAACAGCTTCAGGATTTTCTTGGAGAAGTAGCTCTGCCCGTCGGCGTCAATGAACTGAAAAAACCTCCCGGAACGCGGTACCGCCACTATGCGCCTTCTGTTGAGGTCGCAATTTGGAAGACTGACCAGCCGTTTGACTGGCCCGACGCATTTGTATACGTCGGCGTATGCGAGCCGCTGCGCGTTCCCGCACGCCGGATTCAGTTCCGCGACGTTCAGGGGTATGCCCACGGACTTTTTTCAGCGCTGCGCGAGCTGGAGCGCGACGGACTCCCTATTGTTGCTCAGTGGCCGCCGGCGCAGGGGATAGGCCGTGCGCTCCGTGACAGAATATCGCGCGCGGCAGGACGCTGAGAATTCTCTTTAACGGCTAATCAAGCCAATCGTGCATTTTGGTGCCGTCATAGCGGCTTTTCGGCGAAATATAAAGCTGTTTTTTTGAGGAAAAAAATCTCAAAAAATTTAATTTGGGGGCTTGTCAAACAGCGAAACGTCATTTATAATGTCTCAGTGTTCAGGAAACGCCCGGGTGGCGGAATTGGTAGACGCGCTAGATTCAGGTTCTAGTGGGCACTAGCTCATGGGAGTTCGATTCTCCCCTCGGGCACCATCCTTTTTTTGATGGTCAAAGTCACCGATACGTGAGGGCTGCATTAAGTCGTCGACTTGATGCAGCCTTTTTTGTTGTCTGAAAATGTGAATTTTCCTGATGTGAAGTTTGATGTTCATAAGTGATTAAAGCTCAAAAAAGCGGGCTTGCTGCCATTTTAGAAAAATGGGTTGCAGGGGCGCTGTGTTATTGTCGAAATTTTCTTTCTAGTTGGATTTTTTGCAAGGAGGGCATCTGCCGCATGGCTGAGTTCATACCGGTGGGCAAAGGGCGCGAGCGTCTGACTTTTGGAAGGGCGAAGGACATTGTTTCTATCCCTGATATGGTGGAAGTGCAGAGAAGTTCCTACAAGAGCTTTTTTCAGGATGATGTTGCGCCCGAAGATCGCAAATCTGTCGGGCTGAAAGAGCTGTTTGACGAAATTTTCCCGATCAAGAACTACGACGGAAGCTTTAAGCTGGAATTTCTGGGTTACACAATTGAAGAACCTTCAATGACTCAGGATGAGGCGAAGCAGAAAGACCTCACGTGGAGCCGTCCTGTGAAAGCCAGAGTCCGCCTTGTCAACGACAAAGCGCAGGAAAAACGCGAGGAAGAGATTTATTTCGGCGACTTCCCTGTGATGACGGCGCGCGGAACGTTCATCAACAACGGTACGGAGCGCGTTGTTGTCAACCAGCTGGCGCGTTCTGCCGGCGTGTATTTCAAGTCAGAGACAGGAACGAGCGGCGCGCAGACGTACTCGGCGAAAATCATCCCTGAGCGCGGCGCGTGGCTCGAATTTGTCATGGTTGGCGATCAGCTTTCCGTCAACATTGATAACCGCAAAAAACTCCCGGGCACGCTTTTTCTGAAAGCTTTCGGTCTTGGAACGAACGAAGCTCTTCTGAAAGCTTTCGGCGGAACGGTTGAGGATTTTGACATCGTCAGCGAAGAGGCCATCGGCTGCCTGCTTGCCGAGTCCATTGTCGACGCCAAGCACAGCGTCTACCTTAAAGAAGGCACGCGCCTTGACAAGGACAGCCTTGAAGTTCTGTGGGAGCTGGGACGCACAAAAGTTAAAATTTGGAACGTCTGTCCCATGCTGACGGCCTCGCTTGAAAAGGACGGCACGAACAGCGCAGATGAAGCGCTTCTTGAGATCCTGCGCCGCATGCGCCCCAACGAACCAGTTCGCATTGAGGGCGCGCGCGAGTATTTTGACGGGCTTTTCCTTGACAGCCGTCACTACACGCTGGGCAGAGTCGGCCGCTACAAGATGAACCGCCGTCTCGGTCTTCATGTTGACATGGAAGAGAGGCTTCTGACGATTGACGAACTGATCCGCATCGTCAAGGGGCTTGTCTCTCTGCGCGACACAGAAGAGCAGCGCGACGTTTTTACATTCCCGGAGATCGGTGAAGAGCACACCGATGATATTGACCATCTTGGCAACCGCCG
>JAXEJY010000035.1:0-8748 GCA_034101315.1 Pyramidobacter sp. | reverse complement strand
AAGGCGACAAGCTGCCCGTGAGCACTTTCGTGGGCCTTGAGGACGGCAAGTTCCCCTCTGGCACTTCCGCCTTCGAGAAGCGCGGAGTGGCCGTCTTTGTCCCCGAGTGGAACAAGGATAAGTGCATCCAGTGCAACCAGTGCGCCATGGTCTGCCCCCATGCCACGATCCGTCCCATCCTGCTCGACAGCACCGAGGCTGAGTACAAGCCCGAAGGCTTCGAGACGATCCCCGTCAAGATGCCCAAGGAGCTTGCCGGACTCCAGTTCCGCATGCAGGTCAGCCCTCTTGACTGCCTTGGCTGCGGCAACTGCGCTGATATCTGCCCCGTCAAGGCTCTCGAGATGAAGCCTTTTGCCACGCAGGAAGGCGAAGCGGCAAACTGGGAGTTCGGCGTTCAGGTCAGCGACAAGTCCGACCGCGTCAACGTCAAAACAGTTAAGGGCAGCCAGTTCGCTATGCCGTACCTTGAGTTCTCCGGCGCATGCGCTGGCTGCGGCGAGACGCCGTATGCCAAACTGGTTACACAGCTCTTCGGCGACCGCATGATGATCGCTCAGGCGACGGGCTGCTCATCCATCTGGGGCGGCTCTGCTCCCAGCATGCCCTACACGACGAACGAACTCGGTCAGGGCCCCGCATGGGCGAACTCTCTGTTTGAAGACAACGCTGAGTACGGCTACGGTATGGCAATGTCCCTCGGCAACAGCCGCCGCGACCTTGTCGCCAACGTCGAAGCGCTTCTCAACTGCGGCTGCGATCTGCCTGAAGACGTTCGCAAGGCTCTTCAGAACTGGTACGATGTCCGCAATGACGGCGATGCTTCAAAGGCTGCTGCTGAAGCTGTTTACGAAATTCTCGGCACTGACCTTGGCTGCGCTGACTGCAACGCCAAACTTGCGCGCGTCGCAGAGCTGTCCGATCATCTCGTGAAGAAATCCGTCTGGATCTTCGGCGGCGACGGCTGGGCTTATGACATCGGCTTCGGCGGACTTGACCACGTTCTTGCTTCCGGCGAAAATGTCAATGTCCTTGTCTTCGACACTGAAGTCTACTCCAACACGGGCGGTCAGTCCTCCAAGTCAACGCCCACCGCGGCTGTTGCGAAGTTTGCTGCTGCCGGTAAGAAGATCGGCAAGAAGGATCTTGGCCGTATCGCCATGACCTATGGTTACGTCTATGTCGCTCAGTGCGCTATGGGCGCTGATAAGAACCAGCTGATGAAAGCCCTTACCGAAGCAGAAGCTTATGACGGTCCGTCACTGATCATCTGCTACGCTCCCTGCATCAACCACGGCATCAAGGCCGGTATGGGCAAGACGCAGGAGCAGGCGAAGAAGGCGGTTGAAGCCGGTTACTGGCATCTGTACCGCTATAACCCCGAACTTGAGGAGCAGGGTAAGAACCCCTTCATCCTTGACTCCAAGGAGCCGAAGGCGTCATTCCGTGACTTCCTGATGAGCGAAGTTCGCTACACCTCGCTTGCCATGACCAACCCTGAAATGGCTGAAGCTCTGTTTGCCAAAGCAGAGGAGAACGCCAAGAGACGTTACCGCATCTACAAGAGCCTTGCAGAAGCCGGCGCTCCTGTTATCGACGCGAAGTAACTGAAGCAAAGCAGTGCAATGAGGACCGGATCGTTCCGGTCCTCATTTTTTATGCGCGCTCGTTTTTTGTCTTGCAATCCTGTTAAAAAGGACTTAGAATAAATTTTTCCAGCTTGCATGAACAGAGGAGGGCGTAAATGGCTCGCAATGGAATTCTCAGTCGTTTTCAGTCTGTTTTGAAAACAAACGGCTGGCTGGACGAGCGCCCGGTTCTGCTTGGAGTTTCCGGCGGCAGCGACTCGATGAGTCTTTTGCGTCTGTACTCAGAAACACTGGATGCGTCAAAAATTGTCGTTGCGCACATGGATCACGGGCTTCGTGAAACGGCGGAACGGGACAGGTCTTTTGTCGCAGAGCGCTGCGCCGCTCTGGGCGTTCAGTGTGTCATTGAGCGATGCCCTGTGGGTGAGCTTATGCGGCGCGGCGAATCGGAGGAGTCCGCCGGACGGAGGCTGCGCTATGAGCTGTATGAGCACGTCCGTTCTGAGTTTGGATGCGGTTTTGCGGCGCTTGGGCATACGCGCAGTGATTTGGCAGAAAACGCGCTGATGAACATTGCGCGCGGCTGCGGTCTTTGGGGGCTTGGCGGAATGCCGCGCCAGCGCGGATTTTATATCCGTCCTCTGCTTGGCTTTTCACGCAGTGAGCTTCGCGAATATCTTCTGGGCGCTGGCTGGTCATGGGTTGAAGATGAGTCGAATGACTCTGATGCGTATCAGAGAAACAGAGTCCGCCACGAGGTGATTCCGCTTCTGGCTCAGCGCGTGAACAGCGGGATTGCGGCTCATCTGGCTGATCTTGCCGAAGAGGCTTTGGCATGGCGCGAGGAAGAGGATGATGAGGGGCGTCGGCTTCTTGAGAGCGTCCGCGCATATAGGGGCAGCTGGCTTGGTTTGGAGCTGAGCAAGCTGAGGCGTCTACGTCCTTTTGAGCTGGCTCGGCTGATTCGTTTCTGCGGACGTATACTGAGGCTGAAGTGTCTTTCGCGCGAGCGCACAGCTGAACTGTGCCGTCTGGTGATGACTTCAGGACGCTGGGTATTTCAATGGGGCTCTGAAGTTGACGTGCGCGCGCAGGACGGTTGTGTGCGATGGGCGCCGGCGCGGGAAAAAAAACTTCATGACGCTCAGCTACGTTTAGGCGAAACAATTCGCTGGGGCGGCTGGAAAATTTCTCTGCGCGAAAACACGCGGTCAGATGACGACGATTTCGGGTTCTCGTGCGCTATTGATGCTTCGCAGCCTGTTACTGTCTGCAGCATTGAAGAAAACTCCATTGCACGGGACTCTGACTTTCCTGTAGTATTGCAGAAAAATGTTTTTTGCGCTCAAAAACGTTCAAAGGGATGGGAAATTGAGCGTCATAGTGTAAAATATAATGTTGTCTGTCATATCGTTTTGAAACCGCTTATGGGGTGCTGGAGGGAAGATGTATGGAATTTAGAGCAGCAGAGGTTCTGATATCTGAAAAGCAGATTGCTGAGCGCGTTGACGCGATTGCCGCTGAACTCAGCGCAAAGTATAAAGGTAAAGAACTTGTTGTCATCGGGATTTTGCGCGGTGCGGTCGTTTTTATGACTGACCTCATCAGAAAAGTTGATCCGTCAGTTATTCTGAAAATAGGTTTTATGAAAGCGTCATCGTACGGCGCTTCTACAGAGACTTCGGGAAAAGTGAATATCACGCAGGGATTAGATACGCCTGTCAAGGACAAGCATGTCCTGATTGTCGAGGATATTGTCGATACAGGGCTGACGCTCCAGAGGCTGAGAGATTATTTTGAGGCGCAGGAAGCTGCGAGCGTTGAAGTGTGTGTCCTTCTTGATAAAAAAGAACGTCGGGTTGTTGACGTTCCTGTCGAATATGTCGGTTTCGTAATTCCAGATGAATTTGTCGTTGGCTACGGCATGGATTATGCAGAACTTATGCGTAACCTGCCAGCCATTCACGTTGCCCGTTCTGTGTGACGCCTGACGGGCAGAAAATACGTTCGAATTTGAGGAGGCGCTAATTTGCAGCGGTTAATGAAGAACCTCGGAGTGTATCTTATCCTTGTTGTCTTAGTCGTCAGCATCGTCAACATGTTTCTGACGCCGCAGGCTCCTGTGGCTGATGTGAAAGAGATCTCCTACACGCAGTTCCGCAAAGATGTGGACGCCGGAAACATTAAGAGCTTTACAATCAGTGAAATGCAGGCGAAAGGTCACTATGCCGACGGCAAGGCGTTCGTCAGCAACATCATCGGCGAGAAGGATCTCGCTGAGGATGCCGCCGGAAAAGGGGTTGACGTGAAAATCTCTGTTCCTCCGCCTACGCCGTGGTGGATGACGATTGCATCTTCTGTTTTTCCAACGCTCCTTTTGATTGGCGTGTGGATTTTCTTCCTTCACAACATGCAGGGCGGCGGCGGAAAAGTGATGGGCTTTGCGAAGAGCAAGGCGAAAATGTTTGTGGATAACCGTCCTAAAGTGACGTTTAACGACGTCGCCGGGTGCGATGAGGCGAAAGAGGAGCTTCATGAAGTCGTAGAATATCTGAAGGATTCCAGCCGTTTCACAAAGCTTGGCGCCAAAGTGCCCAAGGGCGTTCTTCTGCTTGGATCTCCCGGAACGGGCAAAACGCTTTTGGCGCGTGCGTGCGCCGGAGAGGCGGATGTGCCGTTCTTCAGCACGAGCGGTTCTGACTTTGTGGAGATGTTCGTCGGAGTCGGTGCGTCGCGCGTCAGAGACTTGTTTGAGCAGGCGCGGAAATATCAGCCCTGTATTGTGTTTATCGATGAGATCGACGCTGTCGGACGCCAGAGAGGAACCGGTCTCGGAGGAGGGCACGATGAGCGCGAGCAGACGCTCAACCAGCTCCTTGTCGAGATGGACGGATTTGACGAAAAAACGGGCATTATTCTGATCGCTGCGACGAACAGAGCAGATGTCCTTGATCCCGCGCTTCTGCGCCCGGGACGCTTTGACCGCCACGTCGCGGTTGACGCTCCTGATGTCCGCGGACGCGAGGAGATTTTCAAGGTGCACGCACGGGACAAAAAGTTCTCGTCAGACGTCGATTTTGCCGTCTTGGCGAAGCGCACTCCTGGATTTGTCGGCGCTGACATTGCCAACGTGGTCAATGAAGCGGCGCTTCTTGCCGCGCGCGCCAGCAAGACGGAGATCTCCATGGACGAGCTTGAGGAAGGCATCGATCGCGCTATTGCCGGTGCAGAGCGCAAGAGCCGCCTGATCAGCGACCGCGAGAAGAAGATCATCGCGTATCACGAAACAGGACATGCGCTTGTTGCCAAGTTTATCGCCGGCTGCGACCCTGTGCATAAAGTTTCCATTATCCCTCGCGGCAGTGCCGCTCTCGGATATACGCTTCAGCTCCCCAAAGAAGACCGCTTCCTGGCTTCCCGCTCAGAGCTGACGAATAACATCTGCGTCCTTCTGGGCGGGCGCGTGACGGAGGAAATCGTCTTTGGCGATGTCACGACCGGCGCGAGCAACGACCTTGAGCGCGCGACGCAGATTGCCCGCAGCATGGTCACGCAGTACGGCATGAGCTCTCTGGGCCCGATCACTCTGGGAAAACAGCGTCATGAAGTGTTCTTGGGCAGAGACCTCGGCGAAGACCGCAACTACAGCGATCAGATTGCTTTTGCGATTGACGAGGAAGTCCGCAAAATCGTTGACGGCGCGTACACGTTGGTCAAAAACCTGCTGACTGAACACCGCGAACAGGTGGATTTGGTCGCGAACGCGCTCCTTGAGCGAGAAGTCATTGACGGCAGAGATCTTTCAATCCTTCTGGGCGAAGAAGTTGAGCCGCTGCCCGAAAAGAAGTCCGAGCCGGAGCAGAGCGGTTCAGAAGAGCCTCAGGAGCAGCAGCCTTCTCAGCCCGAAGATGCGGCAAACGACGGATTTATCCCTGAGTCGCCGCGTTCCTCTGACGCCGAAAGCGCTGAAGAAAGCTCTGGCGGCACCACACCAGAGCCTGTCAGTTCAGACGAAGAAGAAAAAATGTAACACGCAAGCCAAAGGGGCGGAGCGCACTGCAGCGCCTCCGTCCCTTTTTCAGTCTCACGCCGCTGCTTTTGCGCGCTGGGGGGAAAAGATTATGGAAGACGAAAAATTTATACTTCATTCCAACTGGGCGCCTGCCGGAGATCAGCCTCAGGCGATCGCGTCGCTGACGGAGGGGCTTCTCAGGAACGAAAAATGTTCTACGCTTCTTGGCGTGACGGGCAGCGGCAAAACTTTTACTGTTGCGAACGTCATCGCGCAGTACAACCGGCCGACATTAGTGCTGGCGCACAACAAAACTCTTGCGGCGCAGCTTTACAGTGAATTCAAGAATTTTTTTCCGGAAAACGCCGTTCATTATTTTGTCTCGTATTATGACTACTATCAGCCTGAGGCATATTTGCCCGGCTCTGATACCTATATAGAAAAGGACGCGTCGATTAATGAGCAGATTGAGCGCATGCGTCTGGCGACGACCAAATCGCTGATTGAGCGCCGCGATGTCATTGTCGTCGCGAGCGTCTCGTGCATTTACGGCATGGGGAAACGCGAAAATTACGAAAACGCCATCGTCACGTTTTCCGTCGGCGAGCATTGGAACAGGCGGACATTCCAGGAAGCTCTGATGAAGAGCTATTATGAGCGCAACGACATTGACCTGTCGCCCGGAAAGTACCGTGTTCGCGGCGACGTGATTGAGCTGTATCCCGTCTATAGCGACACAACAGTGCGCTTTTCGTTTTTTGACGAAGAAATTGAGTCCATTGACGAAGCAGACCCTGTCAGCGGCAAGACACTGCGCCGAAAAAACAGAGTCTCCGTCTTTCCGGCGCAGCACTATGTCACGAGCGACAACGCGATTGCAGACTCTATGGCGAAAATCAAAGAAGAGATGGAGATACAGGTCGGTAAGTTTCAGTCTCAGGGAAAATATCTGGAGGCTCAGCGCCTTGAGAGCCGGACGCGCTACGACATGGAGATGCTGAGCGAAGCCGGATACTGCTCCGGCATAGAGAACTACTCGCGCTATCTTGACGGACGCGCCGAGGGGGAGCAGCCCGGAACGCTGATCGACTTCTTTCCGGCTGATTTTCTTTTGGTCGTTGATGAGTCGCACATCACACTGCCGCAGGTTCGCGGCATGTTCAACGGCGACAGAGCGCGCAAAGAAGTCCTTGTAGAGCACGGTTTCCGCCTGCCGTCATGTCTCGACAACAGGCCGCTCAAATGGCACGAGTTTGAGCGGTATATGCAGCGCGTTATCTGCTGTTCGGCGACGCCGGGCGACTGGGAGACGGAACATTCCCAGCGCATTGTTGAGCAGCTCCTGCGTCCGACAGGAATCGTCGACCCGGAAGTCTTTATCCGTCCGGCGACGGGGCAGGTTGACGACCTTCTGGACGAAATTCAGCGCGTGCGAGCGTGCGGCGGACGCTCACTCGTGACGACGCTGACAAAAAAGGCTGCCGAAGACTTGTCAGAGTACATGCACAACCTTGGAATCAAGGCAAAGTACATTCACTCAGAGCTGAACACATTTGAACGCGCGGAGCTTATTAACGCGCTGCGGTCGGGGGAACTGGAGGTTCTTGTCGGGATTAACCTTCTGCGCGAAGGAATCGACATGCCGGAAGTGACGCTGGTCGCCATTTTGGACGCAGACAGAGAAGGATTTTTGCGTTCGTACCGGTCGCTCGTTCAGGTCATGGGACGCGCTGCCCGCAACACCGGCTCGCGCGTCATCCTGTACGCCGACGCGGAAACAGACAGCATAAAAGCTGCGGTCAGCGAGTCGAAGCGCCGCCGCGAAAAGCAGCTGCGCTATAATGAAGAACATCATATTGTGCCTCAGACAGTGCATAAAGAAGTCGTCAATCTCCTTCCTGAGGTTGAGTTTGAAGCGGCTCCGTCAGCTTCCGGCAGCGGCGATGATGAGATTGGAGAACATCTTGACAACGCCGCTTTGGAAAAAATGATGTGGGAAGCCGTGAAGAAACTTCAGTTTGAAAAGGCGGCGCGAATCCGCGACATGATTCAGGAAATGCAGGGAAATGAAACAGGAGGAGGTCAGTCTCTCCGTGCAGCAGCAAACAATCGCCGTCAGAGGCGCAAGAGAACATAACTTAAAAAACATATCGCTTGAACTGCCGAAGAACAAGCTCATCGTCATTACCGGCCCGTCAGGATCCGGCAAGAGCTCGCTTGCTTTTGACACGCTCTACGCCGAAGGGCAGCGCCGCTACGTGGAGTCGCTTTCATCGTACGCGCGTCAGTTTTTGGGCGTTCAGAAAAAGCCTGATGTCGACGATATCAGCGGGCTGTCTCCGGCGATATCGATTGAGCAGAAAGGAGTGTCGCACAATCCCCGGTCGACAGTGGGAACAGTCACTGAGATCTACGACTATTTGCGCCTTCTGTTTGCCCGTGCCGGCACGCCGTTCTGTCCCAAGTGCGGCAAGCCGGTTCACCGTTATTCAGTCGATGAAATCGTCGACAGGATATACGCTCTTCATCAGGGGGCGCGCCTCGAGATTATGTCGCCGGTTGTGCGCGCCAAAAAAGGCGAGTTTAAGAACGTCTTTTTGAGCCTTCGGAAAAAGGGATACATGCGCGTGCGCGTGGACGGCGAAATTCTTTGGCTTGAAGAGGACATTCCCCTTGAAAAGCAGAAAAAACACACAATTGAAGTCGTCATTGACCGTCTGACGGCTCAGCCCGACAGAAAGGGCCGCGTGGCTGAAGCTGTTCAGGCGGCTTTGGCGCTGAGCGAAGGATTTGTGCTCGTATCCGCCGACGGCGCAGAGGACATGCTGACGGAGCGGTTTGTCTGCCCTGACTGCAATATATCGCTTCCTGACATTCAGCCGGAGTTGTTTTCGTTCAACAACCCGGCAGGCGCGTGCCCCGACTGCATGGGCATCGGCAGCCACAGCCATTTTTCTGAAGAGCTGTCAGTGAATCCGGATCTTTCAGTCCGCAGCGGCGCACTCCTGCCGTTCCGCGGGAAACAGTACATGATGTACCGTCTTGAAGAGCTGGCGAAAAAGGTCGCGCTTGACCTTGACGCGCCGTACAGCGCTTTGCCTGACGAGCAGAAAGACATTCTGCTGAACGGCTCGGACGTGCGTCTCC
>JAXEJY010000034.1:0-7108 GCA_034101315.1 Pyramidobacter sp. | reverse complement strand
CGAGGGGGGGATGGCAGGCTCGTATGTGTACAGAGAGCCGGAAGATAAATATGACTATATCGCCGAAGTGTTCCGCACGCTGATCGTCCGCGACATCCGAAAGAAATACAGAATCCGCAATATGCAGCTCATGGACCGCCTGACAGATTATCTGATGGACAACATCTCCAATCTGACCTCGCCGAGGAATATCGTCAGCGCCCTCAGCGGCTCAAGCGAAAAGGTCAACAGCGTGACCGTCAGCGTCTACATTCAGCATCTGTGCAGCGCCTTTGCCTTTTACAAAGTCCGCCGATACGACATCAGGGGCAAAAAATACCTTACGAGCAGCGAGAAATATTATCTGAGCGACCACACATTCCGCACCGCGCGGCTCGGCACAAAGAACATGGATTACGGCAGAATTCTGGAGAATATCGTCGCCGTCGAACTGCTCCGGCGCGGGTATGAAGTGTACGTCGGCGTGCTCTATAAGAAAGAAGTTGATTTTGTCGCCATCAAGCGGAACGAGAAAGTCTATATCCAGGTCTGCGACAACCTCAGCGATGAAAAGACATTTGAGCGCGAAGTGTCGCCGCTGCTGAGCATTAAAGACGCGTATCCCAAAATGGTGGTTGCCCGCACTCGGCACGATGAATATCAGTATGAGGGCGTGAAAATCATCGACATTGCTGACTGGCTGCTTCGCGAGCCGAAACGGTGAACGCGCGCTTTTTTGCGGCGCAGAAAAAACAGAGCAGGCATGACATCAGTCATGTCTGCTCTGTTCGTGTTTTGCGGGATTCGCTACTCCCTCGGCAGGACTTTTGCGGCTTCGGGGTCGATGGAGACGGAGCAGCGTTCGCCCTCGGCGCGGATAGCGTGCGCGTGGGGGTTGTCCGTCTGAACCAAGAACGTCTCGCCGCGGTCGTCTTTGAGATACGTCTCCATGCTGTGCCCCAGATAGACGTTCGTCGTCACCGTCGCGTCGGCAAGGCCTGCGCCGGGATCGCCCAGACTCATCGACTCGGGGCGGCACATCACCGTGCACTTGTCGTTCTCGTTCAGCTCAGGCGACCAGCGCGGCAGTTTTTGAACCGTGTCGCGCACTTTCACCGTGCACAGCCCGTCGGTGACGTCGAGGACGCGCCCCTTGAACAGAGACACTTTGCCGACGAATCCGGCGACGAACGTCGAAACCGGGTCGAGATAAATTTCAGACGGCGTCCCGATTTGGACGATGCGCCCCTTATTCATGACGATAATTCGGTCAGACAGGCTCATCGCCTCGACGCGGTCGTGCGTGACGTAGACCGTCGTGATTCCCAGACTGCGCTGAATGCGGCGGATTTCGACGCGCATCTGCTCGCGCAGAAGGGCGTCGAGGTTGGAGAGCGGCTCGTCGAGCAGCAGGACGCCCGGCTCGACGATGAGCGATCGCGCCAGAGCGACGCGCTGCTGCTGACCGCCCGAAAGGCGGGACGGCGGACGCATGGCGAGCTCCTCAAGCCCGACGAGGCGCAGAAACTTCTCCACGCGGATTCGGATTTCGTTCATCGGAACTTTGCGCAGGTGCAGACCGTACGCGACGTTCTCAAAGACGTTCATGTGCGGAAACAGGCCGTAGCTCTGAAACACCATGGCAGTGTCGCGCTTGTTCGGCGGCAGGTCCGTCACGTCCTGCCCGTCGAGCAGAATCCGCCCCGTCGTCGGCATTTCAAATCCGCCGATCATGCGCATCGTCGTCGTCTTGCCGCAGCCCGACGGCCCCAGCAGCGTCACCAGCTCGCCCGGCTCAATCGTAAAGCTGCACGGCTCAACAGCCGTCACGCTGCGCCCCGCCTGCTTGTCCTCAAACGTCTTCGAGACGCCTTCAAGAGTCACTGAAGTGCTTCGTCTCATGGGAAACTCAATTCCTCCCTCGTAAACTCAGCCGAAAAGCCCGTCAGACCAGACTTTTTTCGAGATTCTGATTCTTGCCGACGACGACGCGCATCAGAGCGAACGTCGCCAGAACGATGATAATCAGCGTCGTTGCCAGCACGCTTGCCAGCCCGAAGCGCAGATTTTCAGAGAAGTTGTAGATGAGAACCGTCAGGTGATACCACCGCGCCGAAATCAGGAAGATGACGGCGCTGACGGCGGTCATGGAGCGGACAAACGTGTACGACAGACTCGATATGAACGCCGGACGGATCAGCGGCAGGACAATCGTGCGGAACACGACAGGACTGCTCGCTCCCAAGTCCTGCGCTGCCTCTTCAATCGACGGGTCAATCTGGCGCAGTGCCGCGATTCCGCCCTCAATGCCCACGGGCAGCTCGCGCACGATGTAGTTGATGACGATAATAGCCGCCGTGCCCACCAGCAGAAGAGGGTAGCGGTTGAACGCCAGAATGTAGCTGATGCCGATGAGCGTGCCCGGCAGGGCAAAAGGCGTCATCAGAAGCGCCTCAAGGACGCGCTTTCCGGCGAATCGCCGCCGAACGAGAATGAGCGCCGCCAGCATTGCCAGCAGACCCGCCGCGGGCGTCGCCATCGCGCTGAGCGTCACCGTGTCAGCCAGAGCGTCGCGCGCGCGGCTGAGCGCTTCATAGATGTTGTCCAGACAGAACGTGTAGTCGATTCCCCAGTTCTTGACGAAACAGCCCGCGACAATCGTGCCGTACAGCGACGTCAGAAGCCCCGACACCAGCCACACCGCGCAGACAAGGACGCGCTTGACCGCCGGAGACGTCAGCTCCCTCAGGCGTCCCGAAGGCTTGCCCGTCACCGTGACGTACGACCGCCGAGCCACCCAGAAGCGCTGAACCAGGAACGCCGTCAGCGTCGGCAGAAGCAGCATGAGCGACAGCGCCGCGCCGTGCCCCAGACGGTTCATGCCCGTCACCTCAAGGTAAGCCTCGACCGACAGCACCTTCAGGTTGCCTGCAAGAATCAGAGGATTGGCGAAGTCAGCCAGCGAGTTGGTGAACACCAGAAGCCACGCGCTCAAAATTCCCGGCAGAGACAGAGGCAGCGTGATCGTGCAGAACGTGCGCCAGCGCGTCGCGCTGAGGTCGAGCGCGGCGTCCTCAAGCGTCGAGTCAATCGCGTCAAGCACGCCCGACATCGTGAGGAACGCAATCGGGAACATGCCCATGCTCTGAACAATCGTCAGCCCGCCCAATCCGTAAATGCTCACGTTCGTCCAGCCCAGAGCCTTTGAGATCAGACCATTGTTGCCGAACAGCAGAATAATCGACAGCGTCAGCGAGAACGGCGGCGAAATTACCGGCAGCGTCGCCATCGCGCTCAAAAATCCCTTGTGCCGCACGTGCGTGCGGCTGAGGACGAACGCGAACAGAAATCCCAGCGCCGTCGACAGCGTCGCCGTGCAGACCCCCAGCTTCAGACTTCCGCCAAGCGCTTCCATGTACTCCTTCTGCGTCAGAATCGCTTTCCAGACGTCAAGGCTGAACGTGCCGGACGACATAAACGTCAGACGGACTGCTTCAATAAGAGGGTAGACAATAAAGACGAGAGCGACGGCAGCCAGTCCCAGCACAGAAAAGCCCAAAAAAGGATCGCGGCTCAGCTTCAGCGTCGTCACGATTGCGGCGAAGAGGAGAAACGCCCCCGCGGCGAGCACTGCCAAAAGCCTGTGGTATGCGAGCGCTTCTTTCAGCGCAAAAGAAAAAATCAGCGTCCCCGACACATAGTTTTCCGAGTCGTACATCGGCGCGAAAACCAGACGGCGCGGCTCGCCGCCGACGGAGACCGTTCCCATGTCGTAAATTTCTTCATACTCAGCCGCTTCAAAGCCGCGCGCGAACGCGGCAGAGTCCTTCTGCGCGGCGTACAGCTGCGACAGCGCGGGACTCAGACTGCGCGCCGTGCCGTCAGAGGCGTACAGCAGCTCAAACTCGCTCTGACTGTCCTTCATTCGCCCAAGCCAGCCGTCAAGAGCCGCGTCAGTGTGCGGCGCGCCAGCCAGAACACTTTGAACCGTCTTTTTCCGCGCCGAGTTCATCAGCGACGCAAAAGAGCTGTCAAGACTGTTCCAGACCCACCACGCGCCCAGCCCGAACAGGACCAGAACCGCCAGCAGCGCAGGAAGCTTTTTCCTCAGCATGTCATCACTTCCTCAAAAAAATCGCACAAAATGTCAGTAGAAAAAAGCGGGGCAAAGCAGCATACCCTTGCCCCGCTTAAAAATTCCAAGCTTTCTACTTCGCGTTCGGAACTTCAGCGTTCCAGCGCGCGAGGAGACGGTCTTTATTCGCCGCGTCCCACACGTCGTCCTGATTCACAAACGTCAGCTCAGACACCTTTTTCTCAAGGACGGGAACCGTCACGTCAGCGCCCAGAGGAATGACGTACCAGCCGCTGATGATCTCCTGACCCTTTTCGCTCAGAATCCAGTCGTACAGTTTCTTCGCCTCGACCGGCTCAGGAGCGTTCTTCAGGATCGACATCGACGCCGTCTCATATCCCGCGCCGTCCGCCGGAACGGCGAGCTGAAGCGGAGCGCCTCTCAGCTTCAGACGAATCTGATCGTGCAGATAGCCGATGGCAATCGGAATCTCGCCGATAGCGCAGCTCTTGCCCGGCGCCGAGCCCGACTTGGTGTACTGGTCAATCGCGCCGTTCATCTTCTTCAGGAACTCAAACGCCTTGTCCTCGTCGCCGCCGCACAGGCGAATGATGTTCGTCACCACGTTGTAGCCCGTGCCCGACGTGGCAGGGTTCGCCACGCGCACGCTCTTGGCGTATTCAGGCTTCAGAAGATCCGTCCAGCGCTCCGGCATCGTCAGACCGAGCTCCTTCGCGCGGTCCGTGTTCATGACGAAGCAGATCGAGCCCAGATACAGCCCCGACCAGTAGCCCTCGGCGTCGCGGAAGCGAGAGGGAACGTTTTTCGCCGCCGTCTTTGAGCGGTACGGAGCCGTCAGACCGCGGTTTTTCGCGTTGATGTGCAGCGTGCCGACGCCGCCCACCCAGATGGACGCCTGCGGATTTTCCTTTTCCGCTTCAATGCGCGTCACCGCCTCGCCGCTGGCAAGGCGCACCCATTCAACGCGGATTCCCGTGTCATGTTCAAACGCGTCGAAAATTTCCTTTGCAAAGACCTCTTCAAGCGTCGTGTACGCGCGGACATTTCCCGCCGCCAGCGACGCGCCGCACAGAGCCAGAACAGCCATCAGAGCCAGAACAGTTTTCTTCACGATGCATCCTCCTATTTTACAGAAATGATCATAAAAACCGTGTTTCACATGTGAGCGCAAACAGCCGCTGAGAGCGCTGTTCTTTCCAATCTTACCACATATCGGCGCAAATGGCAGATAAATTTTTGAGGCGTTTAGAGAGCGCCGTTTCAGCCGTCTAATGAACCGGCAGGCACGCCAGAGCGTCCCCGAAATCGAGGAGCGACACCCCGTTTTTATAGAGTTCATCAGGCGTCACGTGCGTGTAGTACGCCTGAGCCGTCGTCTTCTGCGTATGACCCATCAGAGCGCTGACATAATAGTCCGAAACATTCGCCGCGTACAGCGCCG
This sequence comes from Pyramidobacter sp., assembly GCA_034101315.1. GTDB lineage: Bacteria > Synergistota > Synergistia > Synergistales > Dethiosulfovibrionaceae > Pyramidobacter. Next base: position 1,592 of record JAXEJY010000034.1, on the reverse strand, counting down.
ACGAGTAGTTGTGGCGCAGCGAGTGAAAAACTTTCGACTCGTCCTTGATGTCCAGACGCTTCAGATATTTTGTGAAGTACTGGGATATGGAGCACGGACAGCAGTTCCACAGAACCCCAGTCTTTCTGCTTTTCGCGTAGTCCAGAAACGCAGGAAGAACAGGTATCTGCGGAATCGGCACAATCCGCCGCGCGTTCGCCGTCTTTCCGCGCCGCACCGTCAGATAGACCACGCCGCTCTCAGTCGTTCTCACGTCATCGGCGCGCAGCGCCGCGATTTCAGACACGCGCAGACCGCACGTCAGCGCAATTACGGGCGAGAAAAAGTGAACCGGCTTCCTCGGCAGCTCCGCGCTGAAAATCCGCCACAGCTCCTCCGGCGAAAAAAGAGTCCTGCTGCTGGCGCACTCCTTGGCGCGCTTCAGCGCTCTCAGCGCCGCGATGACCTCAGGAGCGACACAGCCTGCGTCCGTCTCCAGACAGTAGTTCAGAAACGACAAAAACGCCGCCAGATACGTTTTGACGCTCGACGGCTTCATCGTGCGGCACAGACGCGAATCCAGCCGAATGACGTCCTCGCGGCTCAGCTGCTCCGGCGACGCCGCGCCGAGCGCGTCCAGAATGACCCCGAGCGACACCGCGTGCCGGTTCAGCGTCGCCGGACGCAGTTTTTTGACGCGGCGCGCGGTGTCAAAAAAAGAGCTCAGAAACTCGTCAAAACTTCGGCAGTGCCTCTGCGGCGCTGCCGTTTCAGCGGAGACCGACAGACGCAGAAGCTGCGCCGTGCGTTCCGCACGGATGCGTTCAATCTCAGCTTTCACGAGCTTTTGAAGCCCTTCGCGCGTCCAGCCCGCATATCTGCCCCGCGGCTGCGCCAATTCCCAGAAAAAGTTGTTCAGAAACACAGTGATGTGCGGCTCAATCTTTTCCGCCAGCCGGTGTCCGTCAGTGCGCAGCGAATGAACAATGTGCTTTTTCCCATACACTTCCGTCAGCTGTGCCGGCACGCGCCGCCGATACGCGGTATTTCTGCCGCTGCACGAAACAAGATGCATTATTTCAGGTCACGCTCCTTATCGAATAAAAACCCGTGCAAAAAGATCCAGCGAGGCAGCCATGCCGCCTGCTGAAAAAACAGCACAAACAATTATCGCCTGAAAAGCGCTGACCGGCACGCATAAAAAAGCGGCGGACTCCTCAAAGGAAGCCCGCCGCTCGGTGTTAACCGTTAGGACAGTTGCTATATGAAATAAATTAGAACTTCAGGTGCGTGCGGAAGCGGACGATGTTGTCGTCAGGGCGCACGTTGTCGTAGTCCTGGTCAGCGTAGGCAAGCTCGAAGCTGAGGGCGGGCGTGTACTGGTAGACGACGCCAAGTCCCCACTCTTTGCTGTCGTAGCCCGGCACAACGCCGTCTTCAGCGCGGAGATAGCGAGCCCACGTGCTCCACTTGTCGGTCCACTTCTGGCCGGCTTTGACGAACAGAACCTTAACGTCGCTCAGTGCGCCGTAGGTGGTAAGCGCGGGAATCAAATTGCCGAATGCGTCTGTCTTAACAGGGGCTTTGCCGGCAAATTCATCATAGGGGTTGTT
>JAXEJY010000033.1:0-12552 GCA_034101315.1 Pyramidobacter sp. | reverse complement strand
CCTTGATGACCGGCGCAAGGGGATGTCCCGCAGGCGTTCCGCGCCCCGTCGTGAACGCCACGATCTGAGCTCCGCAGCCTACCATGCCCGTGACGACTTCGCCGTCGTGACTCTCGTACTTCATCAGGAAAAGACCGTGCGCGCCCTTTTCAGGCGGCGTGGCGTAGTCGATGACGTCGACCAAGGGGCTCGTTCCCGACTTGTGGACGCCGCCCAGCGCCTTTTCGACGATGGAGCTGACGCCGCCGTCGGCGTTGCCGGGGGAGATGAGCTGGTTGCGCTTCGCTCCGAGGCTCATGTCGAGGCCGCTTCTCAGGACGTCCTCAATTTCGTATATTGCCGAATAAACCTTGTCGGCAACCTGTTTGCTGACAGCGCGCCGCGCCAGAATGTGCTCCGTTCCCAGAAGCTCATTCAGCTCGCTCAGAATGGCGCTGCCTCCCTGCGCGGTCAGCAGGTCTGCCATCTCTCCGACGGCGGGATTTGCTGCAAGCCCGCTCGTGGCGTCCGTTCCGCCGCACTTCGTGCCGACCATCAGATCGCTTAAGGGGCACGGAACGCGCTCCATGACGTCGAGCTGCTTTTGAAGCTCGCGTCCGGCTTCGACGGCGTGCGTGACAGTGTTGGAGACGCCGCCCTCTTCCTGAATGATAAAGCACGCGGCAGGGCGTCCGCTCTTCTTCACTGCCGCTTCAAGCTCGCGCGGGGGAAAGCGCTCGCATCCGAGCCCGACGATGATGACCGCGCCGACGTTGGGATGCGTTCCCATGGCTTTGAGCGTGCGCGCCGTCAGCTCGAGGTCGAGCCCGACTTGGGAGCAGCCGACGGCGTGGCGCAGAGCCACAGCGCCGGGAAGCTGCGCGGCAATTTTCTCCGCCGTCTTGTTGGCGCAGAACACAGAGGGAATGACGGCAAGGTGATTTCTCACGCCGACAGTCCCGTCGCTGCGGCGGTATCCGTTGAATGTCAGTGTCATGGCGCCCTCCTACTTCGTCCCGCGCTCGCAGGACATGTTGTGATTGTGAATCCACGTCCCCTTGGGCGCGTCAGTCATCATGCGCCCGATTTCCTCGCCGTACTTGATGACCGCGTCGCCTGCCTTGAGGTCTTTAATCGCCGCCTTGTGCGCGAACTCAATGTCCTCGCGCAGCGTCACAGGACCGTCGGCAGTCTCGATGGTGTCGCCTTTGAAGCTGTCCTCAAGCACCATTCTGACGTTGTCAATCGGGTTGATCTGAAGGCTTTTTCTCAGCATATTTTTTCACGTTCCTTATAGAGTATCGCTGTGCGGTCAGTCCTGCCGCGCCGAACTTAGCAGACGCCCATGCTCCCGAGGACGATGGCAAGCACCGCGCCCAGCATGGTGATGACGATGTTGACGACGGCGACGTCGGCGTACGACTCTTTGTGCGTGACGCCGCAGACGGCGAACATCGTCATGACGGCGCCGCACCACGGCATGGAGTCAAGCCCGTTGGCAGAGATGGACGCGACGCGGTGAAGAATTTCGGGATTGATTCCCGTCGCCAGAAGGCGCTCGCCCAGCGTTTCGAGGGCAATGCTCAAACCGCCCGACGCTGAGCCAGTCACGCCGGCAAGCGTGTTGATGGAGATGAACTCGTAAATCAGCCCGTTGCCGCTGGAAAGCGCGTCAACAGCGCCAGTGATGATGACAAACGCCGCGGAAGCCTTGATGACGTTGCCCATACCGACCGTCAGCGACGTGTTCATAATTGCCGTCATGGAGTTCGCCGCCCCCATGTTGAACGCGTTCTTCAGATTTCCTTTCAGGCGGGGGAAGAACAGAACGACGGCGAGGACGATGCCGATGAGCAGGCAGACCATGGTGTTCCAGCCGAAGAAGATAATCGTGCAGATGACGACAAGCAGAGGAAGGAGCGACAGGAGAGGATTGGGCAGCTCCATGTCCTTGTTGGCTTCCATAATGGCGATGTCATTGCCGCTGGCGACGAATCCCTCAGCGTTTTTGCGCGCCTGTCTGGCTCTGAAGTTCATGTACATGACGCTCAGCACGAGGATAAACACGGCGGCAATGCAGCCGAGCAGGGGAGCCGCTGTTGCGGTCGTGCCGAAATAGCGCGTGGGAATGATGTTCTGGTTCTGAGGCGATCCGGGGAGCGCCATGGCAGTGAAGCTGAACGCGCCCGTCGCGATGCAGCCGGGGAGAAGGCGCTTGGGAAGATTTGCCTCTCTGAACAGGTCGACAGCGAACGGATAGATGACGAATACGACGACAAAAAGGCTGATTCCGCCGTAGGTCATGACGGACGTCGCCAGAATGACGGCAAGAATGGCGTTCTGAGCGCCGATTGTTTTCGTTACTGACTTAGCGATTGACGCCGCGCCGCCCGACGCTTCCATGATCTTGCCGAACACGGCGCCGAGCATGAAGAGTCCGAACCACTGCGCAAGGTACGCGCCCGTGCCGGGCAGGAACACTTTTGTGATCGTGTCAAGGACGTCCATGCCCGACGTCAGAGCGACGATCACCGCGCACAGAGGCGCCGAAATGAACACGCTCCAGCCTTTCATGCACATGTACGCCAAAAGGATAAACGCGACTAAAATTCCTCCAACCATAACCGTGGAACTCATCAGTTGCTCACACTCCCTAAAAAAATTTATCGATGCGGTCAAGCCGCTACTTCACTGAAAGATGATACACGCCGTCCTCAGCCCCCGCGCCGCCGGTGCAGCACTTGGGAAGAAGGATGTCCAGATACAGCTCGCGCTCCGGGATGACTTTTCCGTCTTTGACGTACAGATAGCCGTCGTGGCCGGGCAGAACTTTATACGCCATGCTCTTAATCCGCCGGATGCTGGAGGCGCTGGCGTCCTTGTCGACGTACTGGTCGGAATACTCCATTTCCAGCTCGCTGCGGTTTTTCACGGCGTCGCCTGCCAGGACGCACAGACCTTCTTCCGTCTCAATCGTCATGCTCATGTGTCCCGGCGTGTGTCCGGGAGTCCAGATGGCGCGAATTCCGGGGATAATCTCTTCATTGTCCTCGACGAATCTGATTTTTCTGTTGTTTTTGAGGTACTGAACGCTCTCAAGCGGCGTCCACTCGTCTTTCGTCTGCGTGGCGTACTCCCACTCGCGTCTGCCGATGACGACTTCGGCGTTGGGATAGCACGCCAGATTGTTCAGATGGTCGTAGTGCATGTGGCTCAAAAACACCATCTCGACCTTTTCGGGGTCGATGTTCAGCTCTTTCCAGCGCCGCTCGATAATCTTGATGACGCCGTGCGCCGCCGTGTCAAACAAAATGCTTTTCTGCCCGCCGCGAATCATCGCGCACGTGCTCAGCCCCAGCGCCCCGGCGCTCGACTTTCCCGGAAAGACATCCGTCAGAAGATCAATCTGAAAACCCATTCAACGCTCCTCCTCCAATTGAACTGTTTTATCCGCTCTCTGTCTCTTGTGCAGTTCGTCACGTGTTCTTTTGTAAAGTAAAAATACATGATGTTTTTTTCTTCAGCAAGAAAGTTATCAGCGGCATGTGTTCATATTTCAGACAATACGGATTATTTTTTGATATAATGTCTTCAATCGCGCGGCAATGCCGCAAAAACGTTTATTTTTTACACATTCTTACTTAAAAACTCAGACTTCCACACAAACGGAGACGCTCATGAAAAAGACACGAATTCTGGCAATTGTCCCTTATGAAGAGATGAAAAACGCCATGGAGCGGCTGGCGGCGGAGCGGTCTGACATTTCTCTCACCGTCAGACTGGGGAACATCACGACGTGCGCTTCGATCCTGAAAGAATATGAAAACTCGCCGTTCGACGTCATCATCTCGCGCGGCGGCACGGCAAATCTTCTGCGCAGCCTGGCGGTGATTCCCGTCGTGGAGATAACCGTCACCATTTACGACATTCTGCGCAGTCTGAAGTCGGTGGAGAGCTTCACGGGAAAGTTCGCCGTCGTCGGATTTGAGAACATCACCGACTGCGTGAAGCAGCTTTCGGCAATGCTTCAGTATGACGTCACCGTCTGCACGATTACGGAGCGCAGCAACATCAAAAAAGAGCTGCTCAATCTGCGCGCTCAGGGCGTTGAGCTGGTTCTGTGCGACAAAATCAGCACGATTAACGCCGAAGAGCTGGGCATGAACTCCATCTTCATCGCGTCAGACGACGCCAGCATCACGGCAGCGTTCAGCGAAGCCGTTCACATCGCATCGCTGTGCCGCAACTTCAAAAAGCAGAACGCCATCATGCACAGTCTTCTGCTGGCGCAGGACTTTCACACGCTCGTCTTTGACGAGAGAGGCACGCTTCTGTTCTCCACGCCTGACGAGGGACTTTTGGCGGAGTTCGGCGTCTCGCCGTCCGCTCTCGCCGCCGCGTTTTCCGCCCAGTCCTCGCGTCAGGAGCGCGAATACGAGCGCGGCGGACGCTATCTGTCCGTCAAAAGCAGCTGGCTGAGCTGCGGCGGTCAGCCGTCTGTGCCTGCGCCTTCAGACGTCGCCGTATCCGCGCCTGTCGAGCGAACACGGAATCAGCCTGTCCGACAGCATAACGCACATCGCCGAAGAAGTCGCTCAGACGGGCAGTATCGTCTACATGGGCGAGATCAGCCGCATGATCACCGCCTGCTATTCGTGCGCGCTCCCCGTGCTCATCCTGGGCGAAAAGGGAACGGGCAAGGACACCGTCGCGTCAATCATCTACAGAAACGGGCCGTACCGCAGCAGAAAACTTCTGACGATTGACTGTCAGAACATCTCAAAGCGCCGCTTTCAAGCCCTTTTGAACCAGGAGACGTCGCCGTTCATGGACAACGGGATTACCGTCTACTTCCGCTCGCTCGACAGTCTCGACGACGCGCAGGCGTACTCGCTGTTCAGCTTTATCGATCAGACGCGGCTGAGCGCGCGCTGCCGGCTGATTTTTTCATTCCAAATCAGCCGCGAGTCGGGAGAGGACCGCTACGCCTGCGACTATCTCCTCCACCATTTTTCAACCGTCTGCCTGCGTCTGCCGCCGCTTCGCTGCCGAAAAGACGACATTCCCAACATCGCGACCATCACCGTTCATCAGCTGAACAGCCAGCTGGGACGGAAAATCATCGGATTTGAGCAGGGCGCTCTTGACCTGCTGACTCAGTTCAGCTGGGAGGGAAATTTGAGCCAGCTCAGCCGCGTCATCCGCACTGCCGCGCTCCTGACTGACGGCGAGTACATCGGCGCTTCAGCCGTCAGAGCCGCCCTGAAAGACGAACTGCCCGCTCCTCCGGCAGACATTCCGCGCGGACACGCCCTCATCAATCTGAATCAGTCTCTGCGCGAAATAACGCAGAGCGTCGTCCGGCTCGTCATGAACGAAGAGCACGGCAACCAGAGCCGCACCGCCGAGCGGCTCAAAATTTGCCGCACGACCGTCTGGAATCTCTTAAAAGAGCCCTAAAAAACAAAAGGCGGAGACGAACACATTGTCTGTTCGTCTCCGCCTTTTTTACGGCACGTGTGTTATATTTCCATTTTCGTCAGCTCGGCGCGCGAGTGGATTCCCAGCTTTTCATAGATGATCCTCCGCGCCGATGTCACCGTGCTCTCAGCGACAAAGAGGCGCGCCGCCGTCTCTTTTGCTGAAAAGCCCTCGCGCAAAAGCAGCGCGATTTCGCGCTGGCGCGGCGTCAGCGCCTGACCTTCGCGCGATGTGCTCGCCGCGGCTTTGACTCCGGCGGCAAAACGCTGTCCAAGCGTCAGGAGCTCCTCGCGCGTCTGCGCTTCCACTGCGGCGCTCTCAATCAGCGGCGCGATGTAGGCATAGTTCTCCGCAAACGGCAGATACACGCGGTCGGATAGCGCCAGCGTCAGCGCTTCGGCGAAAAGGCGCTCCGCCTCTGCCCTGTTTCCCTCGCCGAGAACTGCTCCCGCGCGGCAAATCAGAAGGTACAGCCTCGGGAGCAGATAATTCTGCTTTTCAGACAGCGACAGTCCCAGCTCGCATATTCTGTGCAGCTCAGCGTGCCGCTTTTCGCGCAGAAGAACCTGCGCGTAGCGCGCAAACGCAAAAGGCGCCTCCTGAACGGAGTACGCGCGGCAGATGTTGTCCGCACCGTTCAGCCGCGGCGAGGCGGACGACGTGTCGCCGCAGACGACGTCGAGCGCGTAGAGCGCCGTCTCGCCCATCTGCGACAGAACGCCGCGAAGCCGCCCCTCAAACGCCTCTTTCTCCACCATCGACCGCGCTTCTGCCAGAAGGTCTCTGTCGCCCAGAAGGATTGCCGCGCGTCCCAGCGTGTACTCGGCGCAAATGCAGTTTCCCCACTGCTGCTGCGCCCGCGCTTCGCTCAGCGCCAGACGGCACAGCGCCGCGGCTTTATAGCCCTCCCCTCGGTTGAGCAGCGTCTCAGCGCGCATGAGCGACGCGCCGCCGCTCCCGTGTCCGCCCGTCAGCTCAGAGTACAGCGGCAGAGCGTCGTCCATCAGGCGCGCGCAGGCGTCCAGTCCTCCGACGTCGCGCCAAAAGAGCGAGAGCACTGACGGCACGCTCCACGTCCACACAGAGACAGAACGCGAAAAGACAGCAGACCGGGGCGACGGCAGCACGGCTTTCAGCGCCTCATACGCGCGCCGGTGATGAGCGCTCATCTCGGCGATGTCGTTGAACGCGGCAAACGACAGGATCAGCTCATACTCACCGCGAAGCCTCTGAAGGTCGCCTTCCTCAAGCGGCGATCCGTCCTCCGTCAGCGACTTCATCAGCGATTTCAGGCGCGAAAAAGAGTGCGTCTGCCCGTTTTTGAAGAACTGATACGCCAGAATCGGCAGAACGCCGTGATGGCGGCTCAGCAGATCAGGACTGCACCGGTCGCACAGATCGGCGAAAAACGCCACAGTGTCCTTGTCCGCGCCGTCAAAATACTGCGTCGAGAACGGGAGCGACAGCACAGCATCGCAGTCGTCCGCCTGGGCGTACAGACGCGCCGCCTCGAACAGCCGCTCCTCTCCTGCGCAGACGGCGGCGGCGCGTCCCAGCGCTTCGTCCTTGAACTCGCGCGAGCAGACGTCAAGCCGTTCGCGCATAAAACGGCGCATGAGCTCGTGGACGTGAAACGCGCTGTCTCCCTCGGAATAGACGATAAAAGGATTGTTCACCAGCAGGCTCATCATGCCGCAGCGCGAACCGGCAAGAAGCTCTGCTCCGCTCAGGGGAAGACTCCCAGGCAGAGCCGCCGTCATCAGAAAACGGCGCTCTTCAGCGCCGAGCTTGCGCCACACGGAGGCGTCGATGAGCTGAGAGATCTCCTCGTAGCGCGCGAACTCGCCGCAGTCGCGGCAGTTTTCCGCCTGAAGCCGAATCGCCGCCGCCCAGCCGCCCGAAGCGTGCCACACGGTGTCGATACTCTCGTCGTCCATGGCGGGAAAGCACAGGCGGCAGAGCTGCGCCGTGCTCTCGCGGTCGAACAGAAAATCCTTGGCAGAGATGCGGCGTATGTTGCCCCAGCCCAGTGCGTCGCCGAAAAAATCGAGCGGCTGAGAGACAAAGACGATGTGAAGTTTGCCGCTGTGCATGGAAAGGACCTCCATGATCTCGCGGCGCAGAGGACTTCGAAACAGCTGATAGTTGTCGATGACGATGAACGTCTCTCGCTCCGGCGCGATGCCGTGCGCAATCGCCACGGCGTCGGCAAGCGTCAGACGCGACGGGCAGCCCAGCGCGGCAAGCGACGCGCCGGCTTCGGGCGCGCACTCCGCAATCAGAGCGCAGATCATCCGCCAGCTTTTTTCTGCCGGCTCTCCGACGCACGTGTGCCACAGAGAACGCGCGCCGACTGACTTGAGATATTCGCGCACCGCCGTCGTCTTGCCGAAACCGGACGGCGCTTCAACGAACGCCGCCGGAAAACGCGCCATTCCGGCAAGCTTTCCGACGAGCCGTGACGGCACAAAAAAGCCGTTCGAGATAATAGGTTTGTCCGCCATTGCCGTCCTCCTTTGCCGCGCCCTGCGGCGCTCCGTCTTTCGTCAAAAATGGGGAAATAGAAATATATGTTTATTATACCTCAGCGTCACGGGCAAAGAAACGGGACACCTCCCAAACGCCTGGACACGCCCGAACAGAAAAAAGGGATAAAAGAGGGGGGTAAAAGGGGGGTCTGGCGCTCAGAGGGATTGCTGACTAATCCTCTATACATTACAATGTCGCTGAAATTTCAGTCAACAATGACAAAACCAAACAAAACAGAAATCAAAAAGGAGAAATGAAGAAAAATATGAAATGCAAGGCTTTATTCTATTTGGTGCTCCTGTTCGCGCTCGCCGCATCGCTCGCGGCTCTTCCGGCAAAGGCGGCGATCCAGATTAACGGAGGAACGCCCGGCACAAGCGGAAACATCCTCATATACAACGACGACGTTACCGATGCCGCAACGAAATCGCAGGCTTTTGGCGGCGGCGCCATTGCCATAGGCTCCAAGGCTGGCGCGACAAGCGCGGGAGCTGCAGCCATCGGCTATCAGGCGACCGCATATGCAGAGGGTGCGCTTGCGGTAGGCAAGAGTAGCACAGTTCTAGCAGGGGCAGAGAATGCCATTGCTTTAGGCATCGGAGCATTCGCAGAAAAATCCGGAAGCATCGCGATCGGCGCATATTCCCACGCCAACGAGGAAAACACCGTATCCGTCGGCGCAGCCGGAGATTTTCAGCGCAGAATCGTCAACGTTGCCGCCGGAACGAGCGCCAGCGACGCGGCGACCTACGGCCAGCTCAGCGCCGTGGACGCAAAAATCGCGCAGAACACAACTGACATCGGAACGCTCAAAATTGAGACGAGCGCTCTGCGGGTTGACGTCGACACGAACGGACGCCACATCGCCGAAAACAGAAACACCATCGCCGCCAACGCCGCCGAGATCGGAAAAATCGGCGCCGTCCTCGGCACGGACTACGCCAACCCCGCGTTCAGCACCCTGCGCGTCGGCGGCATGAGCTACGCCGGCAGCACGCTCAGCATGGGAGGCGGACGAATCACAGGACTTGCGCCCGGGCGCATTTCCGCTGACAGCACTGACGCCGTGACCGGCAGCCAGCTGTATCAGGTTCACCGCGGCATGGGCGAGCTTCAGGAATCGGTCAAAATCGTCGGTGCGCACGCCGCCGCGCTTTCAGGTCTTCATCCCATTCAGTACGATCCCGGCGCGCCGACGACGCTTTCCGCCGCGTTCGGAACGTACCGCGACGAATACGCCCTGGCGCTCGGCGTCTTTCACTACGCGCGAGAAAACGTCATGTTCAACCTCGGCGCGTCGCTCAACACCGACGGCGAAGTCATGGGACGCGCCGGAATCAGCATTGCCCTCGGCAAGAGCGCGCCGAAGCCCGACACGCAAGACATGAGCGATGTTCAGAAACAGATGGCGCAAATGCAGGCAATGCTCATCGAGCTGAAGGCGCAGAACGACCGCAACCAGCTCACCATCGCGCGCAACGAGCGCACGATTGAGAGCCTGACGCGTCAGCTCAGCTCACGCTAATTCCCTCCTGCTTTCCACTCCTGGCAGGGGTGAATTATAGACCAACAACCTCCCGCATCAGTCTGTCTTCGTTCCCCGAGACAGACACGCCGCAGCGCCCCGCGTTCCTCTGCGCGGGGCGCTGCGTTTTTTGTGCTGTTTCCGCTTCTAAAATAAATTCCCCTCGCTGTCGAAAGGCAGCTCGTGCAAAGACCCGACAATTTCCAGATTGGGATTGCGCGTAATCTGGGGAATCAATCCCTCAGACGCTTCAAACTCCGTCAAAAGCAGTGTGTTTTTGATGCGCACCGCGCGCAGAGGCGTGCTATGAGGCACGTTGCACGTCTTGATACAGCCCTGAATCGCCTGACGGTCGCTCTTGAGCACCATGGGGATTTTGACCGTCAGCGGAACGGTGGACGTCAGGCAGTTGGGATACGTCTGTTCAAAGCTGAATTTCTGATACGCGCGCTGCGTGGTAACGTCGAGCATTCCCAGCCCGTTTCCGTTGCCGTGCGACGCTTCAGTGATGTCGAGCGCCGCCGCGCGGGTTATGCGCGGACCGCCTGATGCGTATGGCGTGTTGTAGCGTCCGACGACGTTCGTGTCAAATCCCGTGCCGGAGATGTTCTTGCCAATTTCGTCCATGATCAGCACGTCGAACTCGTCAAAGGGCAGTTTCGCCATCAGCTCCCACGCGCGTTTCAGCAGCGCGGGCTCTTTCTCAAGCACTTCGGATGCGGCGAGCACATCAAGCTGAGCGGTCTCGTGATACGCGTTTTCGATAATGCCGACGCAGCAGAGGATGTTTTTCTTCGCCAGGGTGACGGCGGCGATCGCCGGAACGTTTTCTGCCATGCGGCCGAATCCTTCGGCGTGGCAGAAATCTGCGCCGCGCTGTTTGCCCATGCCGATGGCGCACATCTTGCACAGACCGCTCTCCACTTTGCCGCGAAATCCCGTGTGGGGCTTGATTCTGTTGATGACGATAATTCCGTCCGCCTGGTCGGCGTATTTGTCAAGGTACACGGGACGTCCTGTGTCGGACTCGCCGATCTGCACGGTTTCCATGGAGGAGCGAATCGGCGCGCCGAGATATTCTTCGGTGATTCCCATGCCCTCAAGCATGGCTTTCTGCCCCTGCGCGGTCGCTCCGGCGTGGCTGCCCATAGCCGGAAAGACAAAGGGCTCGCCGCCGCGCCGTTTCACCTCGTCAACGAGCGTCTTCAAAAATAAGGGCATATTGGTTATGCCGCGGCTGCCGGCGGTGATGGCAATGCTCTGCCCTTCTTTGACGGATTCAAGATAACGCCCGGCGTCCAGCCGCGCCCGCAGTTCTCCGGCAGGGTCTGCCACTCTGGGACGGGGAAATGTCTGACGCACAGTGACAAAGCGCGGGATTTCTACGGAGTCGAGCATTTCATCGATAAACGACATGGGGTCACACCTTTCAAGTCGGAATAACAGGATTATCTCAGCCGAGCGGCGTCAAATCAACACAAGATGCTTTTTTAGGGGATAAAAAATTCTTGGCAGTGAAAAAGGTTTGTGCTACAATACGCGCCGGAACAACCAACAACTAAAGAGCGGACAAGGGGAGCTTGCGCGAGGGCAGGCTGAGAGGAAGCGGAAGGCTTCGACCCTGATAACCTGATTTGGGTAATGCCAACGGAGGGATACGTCACACGCCGTCATCACGGAAGCTGCCATTTCAGGCGGCTTCCGTTTTTTCTTCTTAAGCCCGCCTGCGCTCTCTCCTCGTCTGCGTCAACAGGAGGAATGGAAAAGTGAACAATTCGGGTACATCTGTTTTTTCAAACGCGCTCATCTGGTTCGGCGCCGCCGTCAGCATCGCTGAAATCCTGACGGGAACGCTCATCGCGCCGCTGGGTTTTGAAAAAGGACTGGCAGCTGTCGTGTTGGGACACGCCGTCGGCTGCGCGCTTCTCTATGCCGCCGGCCTCATCGGCGCAAAGTCGCGCCTCAGCGCCATGGAGACGGTAAAGCTGGCGTTCGGTCAAAAGGGCTCGCTGCTGTTCTCGTCGCTCAACGTCCTTCAGCTCGTCGGCTGGACTGCCGTGATGATCGCCAGCGGCGCGGCAGCGGCTCAGTCGGTCATCGCCCTGCCGGGCGTCTGGGCGTGGTGTGTCGTCATCGGAGTTCTGATTGCCGTCTGGGTGGTGATCGGCATTAAAAATCTGGGCGTCATCAACGGAATCGCCATGACAGCGCTGTTCGCGCTGACAATTGTTTTAAGCACGGTCATCTTCAAGAGCGCGCCGCAGACCGTCGCTGGTGAAATGACGTTCGGCACAGCCGTCGAGCTCTCCGCAGCCATGCCGCTGTCGTGGCTGCCGCTCATCTCTGACTACACGCGCGCGGCTCAGCGTCCGCGCGCTGCGTCAGTAGCCAGCGCCGCCGTCTACTTTGCCGCCAGCTGCTGGATGTACGTCATCGGCATGGGCGCCGCCATCTGCACGGGGGAATCTGACATCGCCAAAATCATGGTATCCGCCGGACTTGGAATCGCGGCGCTGGTCATCGTCATCTTCTCAACTGTCACGACGACGTTCCTCGACGTCTATTCAGCCGGCGTCAGCTGCGAGAGTATCTCGCGCGCTCTGCGCGAAAAACCTATGGCGCTGGCGGTCTGCGCGGCAGGAACCGTTTTGGCGGCTCTGACGCCCGTGTCGGAGTTTGAGACGTTCCTCTATCTGATCGGATCCGTCTTTGCCCCGATGATCGCCGTTCAGCTCGTCGACTTTTTCGTCCTGAAATATTCACTCGGCGCCAGCCGTCCGTTCTGCGTCCGAAATTTGGCTGTTTGGGCTGTCGGCTTTGTCCTGTACCGCTGGCTGATGAACTTTGACACGCCCGTCGGCGTCACATTCCCCGTCATGCTCATCACCGCCGCAATCGCCCTCGCCGCCGGAAAGCTCTTCCCCTCAAAAACAACAGAATAAGCTTTTTATACTATGCGCGCAGCCCCGTCAGCAAAACTCCGGCAGGACTGCGCGCATAAACAAACCGCCCGCGCTTGGGGATTTTCCTCAAGCGCG
>JAXEJY010000032.1:0-12159 GCA_034101315.1 Pyramidobacter sp. | reverse complement strand
TCTTACTCTTAATGACATCAGTGCGGCCTCCGGTTTCTGTAGAGCGTTGGGTGTCTCTCTTCTTCTGAAAGTATCGGTTCTCTCGCGGTGAATAAACGCGCGGCTCTTTTTTTGAGTAAAAACAATAAAGTCAGTTTTTTCTGTCTGCGTTTCGATTATACACTGAAGAACATCGCATGTGTTGTTTTTGATCTTCTGCTTTTTTGTGTATTTATTCCGAGAAATTTTTCTGCTTGGTTGGTTGAGAACTCAAGGGAATAATAAAAATAAAATACTGGAGAATGTTTGATTTTTTCGTTCTGGTTGCGTCAAATGTCATATGGAATTTTTTGTTATAGTTGCTATTATCTTTTGTGCAGTGTAAAGCAATATCTCACAAGGGAGATGCGATTTTATGAAGAAGCTCGTTTCTGTTATTCTGGCTCTGATGGTTCTTGCGACGGCGGCGTGCGCGGCTGACGTCCCTGTTCTGCGCTGCAGCTACAGCCACACGACGCACCAGCAGGCGTTCATGGTCGCCATGTCGAAGGGCGAAGAGCTGAAGGATCTTGGCATTTGGCTGAAGCCTGTCGTCGAAAAAGAGAAGTATGACCTCATGGTCAACGGCGCGAAGGTCGCCCGCCTCAACGTCATCGTCACGAAGAGCGGCTCTGAGGCGACGTCGCTGTTCGCTCAGGATCACCTTGACCTGACGACCAACTCGTTCCCTGCCATGCTGTCGGGCATTGACCGCGGCACGAAGATCAAGGTTCTCGCTCCGCTCCAGGCGGACGGCATCGCCATGGTCAGCCGCAATGACATCGATGTCAAGGGCTGGAAGGGATTTGAGGATTACGTCCGCGCTTCCAAACGTCCTGTTGTCGTGGGCTATCACTCCCCGACGAGCGCCCCGAAGATCGTCTTTGAGGGCGCGATGGACGCCAGCGGATTCCGTCTGACGGGCGACGCCAACGCGACGAAGAAAGACGCCGACATCCTGATGATGGACCTGAAGGGCATTGCCAACATGATTCCCGCTCTTGTCGCCAAACAGGTTGAGTTCTGCGTCGCTCCTGCGCCGACGCCTGAAGTTGTCGAGTCGAAGAAGCAGGGCAAAGTGGTCCTTCAGCTCGGCGAACTTCCTCCTGAAGGGCGCTGGACGAGTTTCCCCTGCTGCTGCATCGCCGGAACGGAAAAGATCGTCAGCAAACACCCTGAAGCGGTCAAGGCGTACGTCGACCTCATCACGGCTGTTTCAAAGTGGTGCATGGAGAACAAGCATGACGCCGCTGTCGCCACGTCCAACTGGCTTGGCGTTCCTGTCGAAGTGATTGAGCGCGCGCATATGCGTTTCTTCACCAACGTCACGCCGGGCTGGCTGGCGAACGCTGACATGTATCCCGATGTGCTGAACCGCCTGGGTCAGCTGACGGGCAAACTGAAAGGCAAGAAGCTCGCCGAAGTGATGGATCTGGTGTTCGATCTCCGCTTTGCTAAGGTTGAAAAGTAAGACGGCGCTGCGCCTGATTCTGTAAAGCACAACTGAAACTGTACGTACGAAAAGAGAGGAGACGCTGGCGCTGCGGCGCTGGCGGCTCCTTTGGAGTTTTTGCGGAAGGGGTAGCACTGTGTCGCTGAAATCTTTTTTCTCCTCGTTCGTCCTGCCGCTGATTGCGCCTTTGGGGGCGCTGTGTCTGTGGCAGTGGGGATCTGTTTCCATTGATAACGAGGTTGTTCTGCCGTCGGTCGGTCAGGTGGCTGCGCTGCTGATTCACCCGACAGAAGACCTTCTGCGCATGGGATCAATGGCTCTGAACGTGTGGGTCAGCTGCGTCCGTGTGTTCGGCGGCTACATGGCAGGGCTGATTCTGGCGCTGCCGCTGGGCATTCTGATGGGACATTCAAAAGCGGCGAACAAGCTGTTTACGCCGCTGGTCGAAATTCTCCGCCCGATGCCGCCTCTGGCGTGGATTCCTCTGCTTTTGGCGTGGTTCGGCGTTGCGAGCATGGCGACACTTCTCGGCGTTGAAGAGGGCGAGTGGTACGTTTTTCTGAACAACATCAAGTTCACGATGCTCATCGTCATCTTCATCGGCGCGTTTTTCCCGATTCTGCTGAACACCATTCACGGAGTTGCCGGCGTTCCGGCGGCGCTTATTGACTCGGCGCGCGTGCTTGGCGCGTCGGAGCGCGATATTTTCCTGAAAGTCCTTCTGCCGGGGGCGGCGCCGTCCATCGTGACGGGAATGCGTCTGGGTCTGGGCGGCGCGTGGATGTGCCTCGTCGCCGCAGAGATGATGCCCGGAAGCATTTCGGGGATCGGATACCTGATCACGCACGCGTACACTGTGGCGCGCACTGATATTGTCATGGCTGGAATGATCAGCATCGGCGCGATGGGACTTATCATTGACATGACGTTCCGCGCCGTTGAAGAACGGTGCTTTGCATGGAAGAGGCTGGCGCGATGACTCCTTTAATTGAAACACGCGACCTCAGAAAGGTCTTTGACTCCAATGGCGGCGCGTCGTTCTGCGCCTTAGACGGCGTGAATCTGTCCGTCTATGAGAAAGAATTTGTCTGTCTCCTCGGCCCGTCGGGCTGCGGAAAGTCGACGTGGCTGAGAATTGTCGCCGGTCTGGAAAAATCGACGTCGGGCGATGTGCTCTTTCGCGGTGAGCCTGTGACCGGGCCTTCCAAAGAGCGCGGCATGGTCTTTCAGGAATACTCTCTGTTTCCGTGGCGCACGGTGCTTGACAACGTCATGCTGGGGCCGGAGTTCTGCGGCATGAGCGCGGCGAAGCGGCGCGAGAAGGGGATGGATTTCCTCTCGCGCGTCGGGCTTGAAGAGTTCGCCGACGCGCTGCCGCACGAGCTTTCTGGCGGCATGAGACAGCGCGCTGCCATTGTCCGCGCTCTGGCAAACGATCCTGAAGTTCTCCTGATGGACGAGCCGTTCGGCGCGCTCGACGCGCATACGCGCGTTCTGCTCCAGAAAGAACTTCTGCGCATTTGGGAGCAGGACAAAAAGACAGTCATCTTCGTGACTCACTCCGTCGACGAGGCGCTGTACCTCGCAGACCGGGTGATTGTTCTCTCGGCGCACCCCGGGCGCGTCCTTGAGGAAATTAAAGTGCCGTTTCCGCGTCCGCGCAGCCGAGGCGCTGCAGGATTCGGAGAGATGACCGAGAGAATTTTCACTCTCCTTGAGAGCGCTCAGGAGGCGAACGGTGACTGAGTACGCTCTGGGAATCGACATCGGCTCCACTGCTGTGAAAGCCGTGCTGTACAACGGCCGCCGCGCGTCGGGCTGGGTTCTCGTTCCGACGGGCTGGAGCCCGCGCGACACAGGAGAAGCGGTGATTGACAAGCTTCTGCGCCGCAGGCGTCTCGCGCGCGAAGACCTCCGCGCCCTCGTCGCGACGGGGTACGGACGCGCTCTAGTGGAGGGGGCAACGCGCCGCGTGACCGAGATAACCTGCCATGCGCGCGGAGCGCATTATCTCGCGCCCGATGCGCGCACAGTTCTGGACATCGGCGGACAGGACAGCAAAGTCATCGTCATGGACGACGGCGGAAATGTCCTCGACTTTGCCATGAACGACAAGTGCGCCGCCGGCACGGGACGTTTTTTTCAGATGATGAGCGCTCGGCTCGATTACGACGTTGCCGAGTTCGGCAGCGTGAGCGCCGACGGAGATGTTCAGGCTCTGTCGAGTATGTGCGCCGTTTTTGCCGAGACTGAAGTCGTCAGCTGGCTGGCGAAGGGAGCCAGCCGCGAGTCGCTTGTGCGCGGACTGATGACGAGCATTGCCCGCCGCTCTGCTGCCATGATGAGCCGCGCGGGCATGAAAGAGCCGCTGTTCTTTTCAGGCGGACTGTCGCGAAGTCCGTCGCTCGTGACATTTCTTGAACGCGAGCTGAACTGTTCTGTCGCGGTACACGAACGATCACAGTTTGCCGGCGCTCTGGGCGCGGCAATTATTGGCTGGGAGGCACGGAAACGATGAGAAGCATTTCACAGATTGTTGAAGACATGCGCGACCACCTGAGAGACGGTCCCGTTCTCCTGAAAGAGAAGAGCGAGCAGGGCGTTCCCATTATCGGAACGTACTGCACGTATGTTCCGTGGGAAATTATCCATGCCGCAGGCGGCGTTTCCGTCAGTCTGTGCGCCAAGAACGAAAAAGCCATTCCTGCGGCGGAAGAACGTCTGCCGCGTACACTCTGTCCGCTGATCAAAGCCAGCTACGGTCACGCTTTGAAAGGCACGTGTCCGTATTTCCATTTCTGCGGGCTCATCGTCGCCGAGTCGACGTGCGACGGCAAAAAGAAGATGTTTGAGCTGATGAATGAGATCACTCCCGTCTACTCAATTCAGATTCCCCAGTCCGCCGACCGTCCCGAAGACAAAGCGGTGATGAAGCGCGAGTTTGAGCTGTTCCGCGCCAAGATGGAGCAGCACACCGGCAACGCGGTCACCGATGAAGCTCTGCGCGCGTCCATTGCTCTGCGCAACCGCGAGCGCGCGGCGCTGAAAAAGCTGTGGGAGCTTTCAGCGCTCGACAATCCGCCTCTGACAGGCTACGAAGTCGAAGAGTTCGGCGAGTACATGCAGTATCATTTCGACAAAGAAGAAGCCGTTGCATGGCTCGAGCAGCAGGTTGAGGACATCAAGGCGGCAATGGCGGCAGGCGAGGACAGGGGACTCGGCAAGCGTCCCCGCGTCATGGTCACAGGCTGCCCCATCGGCGGCGCGATGAAAGTAGTCAAAGCCATTGAAGACGCCGGCGGACTCGTCGTGTGCTTTGAAAACTGCGGCGGACAGAAAGAGCTCAACTGGCTCGTCGACGAAAACGCAGATCCCCTTGACGCCTTGACTGACAAATATCTCTCCATCGGCTGCTCTGTCATGAGCCCCAACCCCAACCGAATGAACGCCATCAAAGGCCTGTGCGCTCTCTACCGAGTCGACGGCGTCGTCGACATGACCCTGACGTCGTGCCACACCTATGCGATTGAGACGTACACCGTGCGCGAACTTGTCCGCGGACTCGGAAAGAGCTATCTGAACGTCGAAACCGACTATTCCGAAAGCGATAAAGAACAGCTCGCGACGAGAATCGGCGCGTTTCTCGAAATGCTCTAAACGCGTTTTTTTTGCCTCGAAAAAAATTTGTCTGCTATAATCATCATGAACGCCCTCCTTTCTGTGGGGGATTGACGGTGTTTTGCCCGTAAACACATTCATTTTTCATGAAAGGCGGAGAAACACGATGAACATGACAGAAACACGCCCCTTTATGCCGTGGGAGCTTGCGGACAAGTTCATGACAGACGCTTTTGAGGCGTACGGCGTGCCGCGCGAGGATGCGGCGCTCTGCACTGACGTCCTGCTGGAGGCAGACCGGCGCGGCATTGAGAGCCACGGCTGCAACAGATTTAAGCCGATTTACATCGACCGCATTGAAGCGGGCATTCTCAACCCTGTCACCGAGTGCGAAGTCGTCAAAGAGACGCCGACAAGCGTCGTCATCGACGCGCACGACGGCATGGGCATGGTCGCCAGCAACGCGGCGATGAAGATGATTATCGCCAAGGCAAAGAAGCTCGGCATGGCGATGGCAGCCGTGCGCAACAGCTCGCACTACGGAATCGCCGGCTACTGGGCGTCGATGGCGGTCAACAAAGGACTGATTTGCTTCACAGGCACGAACGCGCGTCCGTCGATTGCCCCGACGTTCGGCGTCGAAAACATGCTGGGGACGAACCCTCTGACCGTCGGAATGCCGACTGACGAGCCGTTCCCGTTCATGCTTGACTGCGCGACGAGCATCACCCAGCGCGGGCGCATTGAGTACTACGCCCGAGGCGGAATGCCGACGCCTGCCGGAATGGTCATCGGGCGCGACGGAAGCGCCATGACTGACAGCGAAGCCATATTGAAAGCCCTGACGAACGGATCAGCCGCGCTGACGCCCTTGGGCGGCATCGGCGAAGATCTGGCAGGCTACAAGGGATACGGTTACGCCACCGTGGTCGAAATCCTTTCCGCTGCGCTTCAAGCCGGCAGCTTCCTGAAGCAGCTGACGTGCTTCAACGAAGACGGAAGCCGCCGCCCCTATCACTTGGGGCATTTCTTCCTCGTCGTCGATCCCGACGCGTTCTGCGGTCTTGACACGTTTAAGAAAATCACGACAGAGATCCTGCGCGAGCTGCGCGCTTCACAGAAAGCCCCTGGCTGCGAGAGAATCTACACCGCCGGCGAAAAAGAATGGCTCGTCTGGCAGTACCGCAAAGACCGCGGCGTTCCTGTGAGCGAGTCGGTTCAGAACGACCTGAAAGCCGTCCGCGACGCGAAGAACCTGCCGTGGCATTTCCCGTTTGAGGATTGATTTTTTAACCGAGCGCAGAGTACGTACACATATGACAGGGGATTTTTACACAAAAAGCGGGAGACAATCTGTTCAGATTGTCTCCCGCTTTTTGTTTGCGCTGGTGCTTTTTAGCTGCACTGGTTCTTTTCAACCTGCCGTTTGAGCTGTTCGATGGTGTCCTTCATTGTCTCGATGCTCACATGGGCTTCTTTCAGTTTGGCTTCGAGAGCTCCCTTTTCTTCGGCGGCGCGTTTCTGCTCTGCTTTCAGGCTGTCGTTTTTCTCAGCGGCAGTCTTGGTCAGCTCGGCGATCTGAGCGGTCTTCTCCTTGTTTGCTTTGCGTTCTGTCTCAAGGGCGATGTTGGTGACGCGCAGATTGTCGGTCAGGTGCTGAGCGCGCGACGTCTCTTTCTGAAGCTGTGCGTTCAGTCGGTCAAGAGCAGCTTTCGCGTCTGCTTCATTTTTCGCCTTTGCGTCGGCGGTTGCCTTATGAGCTGTCTTTTCAGCGCTGAACTGTTCGTTCAGCTTGCTAATGACGGCCTGAGCGTATGATTCGGCTTTCGCTTTTGCGTCGACAGTTGCCTTATGGGCAGTTTTTTCGGCGCGGAGCTGTTCGTTCAGTTTGCTGATGACAATTGTTGCGTCAGCTTCAGCTTTTGCCTTAGCGTCAGCGGTCGTCTTGTGAGCAGCCTTTTCGGCGTCGAGCTGTGCGTTCAGCTTTTCAATCGCGGCTTTTGCATCAGCTTCGGATTTTGCCTTGGCGTCAGAGGTCGTCTTGTGAGCAGCCTTTTCGGCGTTGAGCTGCTTGTTCAAATTGTCGATGGCGGCTTTGGCGTCAGCCTCGGCTTTCGCCTTGGCGTCGGCTGTTGCCTTGTGAGCGGACTTTTCAGCGTTGAACTGCTTGTTCAAGTTGCTGATGACAAATTCTGCGTCGGTTTCGATTTTTTCCTTAGCGTCGGCTGTCGCTTTGTGGGCTGCCTTTTCGGCACTGAGCTGTGCGTTCAGTTTTTCCAGAGCAGCTTTGGCGTCAGCCTCGGCTTTTGCCTTTGCGTCGGCAGTCGCCTTGTGAGCGGACTTTTCGGCGTTGAGCTGCTTGTTCAAGTTGCTGATGACAAATTCTGCGTCGGTTTCGATTTTTTCCTTAGCGTCGGCTGTCGCGTTGTGGGCTGCCTTTTCAGCGTTGAGCTGTTTGTTCAAATTGTCGATGGAGGATTTTGCTTCAGCTTCGGCTTTGGCCTTAGCGTCGGCAGTCGCCTTGTGAGCAGCCTTTTCGGCGTTGAGCTGACTGTTTAAGTTTTCGATAGCAGCTTTTGCGTCAGCGTCGGCTTTCGCCTTCGCATCAGCGGTCGCCTTGTGGGCTGCCTTTTCAGCGCTGAGCTGACCGTTCAGCTTTTCAATGGCAGCTTTGGCGTCAGCTTCGGCTTTCGCCTTAGCGTCGGCGGTTGCCTTGTGGGCAGCCTTTTCAGCGTTGAGCTGTTTGTTCAAATTGTCGATGGAGGATTTTGCGTCAGCCTCGGCTTTGGCCTTCGCGTCGGCGGTCGCCTTGTGGGCAGCCTTTTCGGCGCTGAGTTGACCGTTCAGATTTTCAATGGCGGCTTTCGCGTCAGCTTCAGCTTTCGCCTTAGCGTCGGCAGTTGCCTTATGAGCGGCCTTTTCAGCGTTGAGCTGTCCGTTGAGATTTTCGATGGCGGATTTTGCTTCAGCTTCAGCTTTCGCCTTGGCGTCGGAGGTTGCCTTGTGAGCAGCCTTTTCGGCGTTGAGCTGTCCGTTTAAGTTTTCGACAGCGGCTTTCGCGTCAGCTTCAGCTTTCGCCTTAGCGTCGGCGGTTGCCTTGTGAGCCGTCTTTTCAGCGTTGAGCTGTCCGTTGAGATTTTCGATGGCGGATTTTGCTTCAGCTTCAGCTTTCGCCTTGGCGTCAGCGGTTGCTTTGTGGGCGGACTTTTCAGCGTCAAGCGTGGCGGTCAGCGCGGCGAGAGCAGCCTCGTGCGCTCCCCTTTCGGCGCTGAGTTTTTCTTCATACGCGGCGGTGAGGCGGTCGGATGCCTCTTTCAGACTGTCGCGGGACGCTTTCAGCGCCGCGGTGTCGGCAGGAGTGAGCTTTTCGTTTGCCTGCGCGTAGTCCCACGCGGTTTTGCCCGATGCGTCTGTCAGATCGGCGCGGGCGCCGGCTCCCATCAGGGCTTTCAGGACGGAGCCTTTGCTGAGTTCGGCAGCGTACATCAGCGCGGTGCGGCTTTCGGCGTCGCGGACATTGACATCAGCCCCCGCGCTGATAAGAACCTCAGCTGTGCCGGGGCGGTCGTTCTCTCTGACAGCTGCAATCAGAGGGGCAACTCCGTCATGCGCAGCATTGGGATCGCTGCCTCGCTCAATGGCAGCGGCGATTCGTTTGGCTGTTCCCCTGCGGCAGAGATCGGAGAAGCGCTCAGGCGTCAGGGCAATTCCTTCGTCCGTGGGGACGAGGCGTGCAGCCAGTTCGGTGTCGTCTTTGTACAGAGGGTTTGCTGCGGCAATGGCAGCGGCTGTCTGTCTGCTGCGGTTCGTCGTGGTAAGGTTTGCGCCTGACTCAATGAGGCTCAGGGCGACGGCTCTGTTCTTGCCGCTGCGCAGGGCGTGCATGAGCGGCGTCATGCCGTTTCTGTCCTTCAGGTTGATCGTCGCGCCCGCGTCGATGAGGACGTTGATGATTTCCTCTGACGGGTTGTCTGACGCGGCGTAGAACAGGGCGGTCCAGTTGCTGCGGCTCTTGACGTCCACACGGGCGCCTGCGTCAATCAGCGTTTGGACAATTTCAGGGCTGTCGCTGTAGCGGGCTGCGTGCATGAGCGGCGTCATGCCGTTGCCGTCGGCGGCGTTCACTTTGTTTCCTGTCGCGATGAGCAGCTTGATTTTCTCTGCTGAAGCGGATTCGCCCTCCGCTGAAGCGGCGCTCATCAGCGGTGTAACGCCGCGTCCGACAGGGCGGGTCGGCGAGATTTGTTTGCTGTTCAGCGCCTCAGAAATCTGTTCGGCCGTGCCTGTGCGGCACAGATCGACAAACTCTCTCTGCGTCAAGGCAAATGCGCTGTGCGACGCAAAAAGAATTGCTGCGGATAATAAAATACCTGTGAACGTTCTCTTTCTTGTATTCATAACAAGTCACCCCTTCTCCATATTTGCTCCGGCGCCGTCAGGCTGCCAACGATGTTATTCGCGCGTTTATTCTATACGGTCTTTCTGGCGATATTGTACCACAGATAGCGGAATTCTCTTCATCGCATTTTGTGACTTTTTGAAGTGTTTTTGTCTTGCGCGGAGATAAAAAGAACAATAGAATAGTTAAAGACAAAAATTTTTTTGTGAAGAGGTGCGCAAAGTGAATATTGCGTTCGTTTCGTCTTCAGTGTATCCCGACATAGTGAAGAAAGTTGTTGATGAAGAGTTCAGCTACCTCAATGTAACGTACCTGACGTACAAAGATCATACTGAAATTGCCGGCGTACTGGATGAGCGTCAGAAAGATTTTGACGCGGTGCTGTTCTCCGGGCTTCTGGCATATCACCACTGCTGCGCTCACTGCCGGCGGAAAGTTCCCTGGATGGTCGTCCGCTCGCTCAGCAGCCATATGGCGTCGACGCTTCGCAAGGCGGATGCTGAAGGGTATGACATTTCCCGCGTGAGCGTGGACAGCATCAGCCTGAAGGAGGTAAAAAACGCTTTTGCCGAGCTGGGGGAGAGCGTTCGCGACGATTCTGTGTTCTGCCTTGAGCCGACGACGGACGATTTTCTCAATCTCGACTACTCCGAGAACGTCACGGCGTTTCACGTGGCGTGCGTGGAGAAAAACGGCGTCACGTGCTGTCTGACGAGCGCGCTGAAAAGCTATGAAAAACTTCGGGCGATGGGAATTCCGACGGTGTTCATCGAAGCCAGCTTTGACACGTTCCGCCGCGCGTTTTATCAGCTGTACCTTCAGGTGTCGGAAGGGCAGAATCGCCAGTCGCAGATTGTCGTCATTGCCGCTGAAATGCAGATGCCCGGTGAGGATTCCATCGTGGCAGTCGATGACTTGAATTTCGTCAAAAGCCGTCTGCGCATGGCTGAAAAAGTCTACTCGTTTGCCAGCCGTCTCCAGGGAATCGTGTCTGAAACGGCGTGCAACCAGTATCTTATTATCGCGGCGAAATCGGATTTTTCCGCGGCGACTCAGGATTTCAACCAGTTTGAGCTGTTTGAGGAACTCAGCAGCGACGTCCTGACGAACACCCACTTGGGAATCGGCATGGGAAAAACTGCATCGCAGGCGCGTCAGCACGCTCATGTGGCGCTGGAGCGCGCCCGTCTGCGCGGAAATGACACGGCGTGTCTTGTCGACAGTCTTGGAGAGACAGTGCTCTTTACGTCGTTCCGCAAGACAGACGACAGAGACAAGTACCTTGAGGACGAAAAAATTGTCCGGCTGGCGCGGCGGTCGAAGATCAGCGTCCGGCGCATGTATCAGCTGTACGACGTCTTTAAAAAAAGCAAAAAAGCCAGCTTCACGTCGCAGGAACTCTCTGAGCTGCTCGGCATCTCGAAGAGAAACATGGACAGACTTCTGTCGCGCCTTGAAGCGGCAGAGCTCGTTCGCGTCGTCGGAATGAAGAGCGGCGACGGATTCGGCCGTCCCAGCCGCTTGATTCAGCTCTCTCTAAGTTATGAAGAATAGAACGGATAGTTTGTCTCGTCTGACTGCGCTTTGTCGAAAAAATAATTTTTCAAATTAAAGACAACTTCGAGAAACTATACAGCATTCTTTGATTTTGATATTCTTTTTGTGCGCGATCTATGATACAGCGCAAATTTCTGGAACAATGCGTTTTATTAACAATGCGTTTTATTATATTTTTAAGGGGGTTCTTCGTACATGAAAAAGTTCGGTAAACTGGCAGCGCTGCTGCTGGCGTCTGCTGTGCTTGCGGGAACGTGCGCAGTTGCATCCGCGGCTGAAGATCGTGTTCTGCGCCTGAGCATTCTTGCTCCGCTGACGACCATCGATCCTCACTCAACGGTCAACCTTCAGGACATTATTTTCCACCGTCAGGTTTTTGAGAGTCTGTACCATCAGAACGAGAAGACGGGCGGATTTGAGCCTCGCATCGCCGAAAGCTACTCTGTTTCCGACGACGGAACGGTGTATACGTTCAAGCTGCGGAAGGGCGTCAAGTTCCACAACGGCGACCTGCTGAAAGCCAGCGACTGCGTGTTCTCGTTCACCCGCGCTCAGGGGACTCCCCAGATGCGCACGCACCTGCTCGGCGTCAAAAAAATCTACGCTCCTGACGATGCAACCGTCGTGTTCGAGCTTGAGTATCCCAACGCGGGATTTATGAGCGCCCTTAAAAACGTCGCCGTCATCAGCGAGCGCGAGTGCAAAGAGCAGGGCGACAAGTTCGGTACGCTCCTGACCCTTGCCGGCACGGGCCCCTATTATCTGACGTCTCTTCAGCACGACGTTGAGTGGACGTGCAACGCGTTTGCCGACTACTACCGCGGCGAAGCTCCCATTAAAAAGCTCAACTACAAGCCCATCAGCCAGGCTTCAGCCGGTCTGATCGCTTTTGAGTCGGGCGAGCTTGACTGGTACATCGCCCCCATTGCCAACTGGGACGACCTGACCGACAACCCCGATTACAACACAGAACTTGTCCCTGCCAACCACATTTCATTTCTCGTCATCAACCCGCTCAAGAAGCCCCTTGACGACGAAAATCTGCGCAAGGCGATGGCGTACTGCGTCGACAAAGAAGCCATGAACATGGCGTGCTACGACGGCTACGCTCAGG